>JASFSI010000114.1:0-5943 GCA_050114495.1 Lysobacterales bacterium
GGATGGGCTGATCGCCCGCTCGCGCTACCACGATGCGGTCACGCTGGTGGTCGAGGAACCCGAGCGCGTGGCCAGCACGCTGAGTGAACTGCCGCAGTCGCGCAAGGTCGAGCTGCGCGAAGGCGAACTGACCGTTTTCCCGAGGCCCGGGGAGCAGCTGCTGGAAGTGATCACGGACACGATCCGTGAAAACGGCTGGTCGGTGAGCGAGCTGCGGCTCGAAGCGGGCCGCCTCGACGAGGTCTTCCGCCAGGTCACCAAAGGGGAGGTGCTGCGATGAACGCCGTACTCAACGTCATGCGCCGCGAACTGGCGGGCTACTTCTCCACGCCGGTCGCCTGGGTTTTCATCGTGATTTTCCTGGTCATGTCCGGCGTGTTCACCTTCTACATCGGCAATTTTTACGAGCGGGGCAGCTCCGACCTGGATCCCTTCTTCCAGTTCCATCCCTGGCTGTACCTGTTCCTGGTGCCGGCCATCGCGATGCGCCTGTGGGCCGAGGAACGCCGGTCGGGCACGGTCGAACTGCTGCTGACCCTGCCGCTGACCACCGGGCAGGCCGTCCTGGGCAAGTTCCTGGCGGCCTGGCTGTTCATCGGCACCGCGCTGCTGCTGACGTTTCCGGTATGGCTGACGGTCAACTACCTCGGCAACCCGGACAACGGCGTGATCGTGGCCGGTTACATCGGCAGCTGGCTGATGGCGGGCGGATTCCTGGCGATCGGCGCCTGCATGTCCGCGCTGACGCGCAACCAGGTGGTCGCCTTCATTCTCGCGGTCGTCGTCTGTTTCGCCTTCCTGCTGAGCGGGCTGCCCATGGTCATGGACCTGTTTGCCGCCTGGGCGCCGCAATCGCTGCTGGACACGATTGCCGGCTTCAGTTTCCTGGCTCATTTTTCGACCATTTCCCGCGGCGTGATCGACCTGCGCGACCTGGTTTACTTCGTGCTGGTCATCGGCTTCTGGCTGATGGCCAACACCATCGTCCTGGAACTGCGGAAGGCGGACTGAGGAGACAAGCATGAAAAAACATTCCCTGTACTCGCTCGCTTCGCTGGCCCTGCTGGCCGTGCTGTTCGTCGCCCTCACGATGATCTCGAGCAGCCTGCTCAAGGGCTATCGCTTCGACCTGACCGAAAACCGCCTGTTCACGCTCAGTGAAGGCACGGTCCGGATTCTTGAAAACCTCGAAGAGCCGGTGACGCTGTACCTGTACTTTTCGCAGGAATCCAGCCGTGAAATCCCGGCGCTGCGCGCCTACGCCAAGCGCGTCGACGAACTGCTCGAAGAATTCGTCAGCCGCAGCAACGGCATGGTCAGCGTGAAACGGGTCGACCCCGAGCCGTTCTCCGAGGAAGAAGACGAGGCCGCGGCCTTCGGCCTTCAGGCCGCCCCGATCAACACGGCCGGCGATACGCTGTATTTCGGCATCGCCGCCAGCAACTCGCTGGACGACCTGCAGGTCATGCCGTTCCTGCAGCCGTCCAAGGAAAAGTTCCTGGAATACGACCTGGCGAAAATGGTTTCATCGCTTGGAAACCCGGAAAAGAAAGTGCTTGGCGTCATGTCTCCCCTGCGCATGGGTGGAGGTTACGACCCGGCGGCGGGCATGAGCGAGCCCTGGGTGGTGCAGCAGCAGCTGACCCAGCTGTTCGATATCCGCACCATCGACCCCGCCGCCGACGAACTGCCTGAGGACATCGACGTGCTGCTGCTCGTGCACCCGCGCGGGCTCAGTGATGCGGCGCGTTTCGCGATCGAGCAGTTCGTGCTCGGCGGCGGCAGCCTGGTGGCGTTCATCGATCCCTTCGCCGAGTCCGACCGCGGCGACCCCAACGACCCGATGGGGCAGATGCAGACGGGCAGTTCCTCTTCCCTGGGTTCACTGCTGGAAGCCTGGGGCGTGGCTTACGACCCGGCCCGCATCGTGGGCGACCTGCGCTTCGGTGTCGGCAGCGGCGCCAACCGGCATATCGGAATACTGTCGGTAACCGCCGAGGGCATGAACGGCGAGGATATCGTCAGCGGCGACCTGGAGGTCGTGAACTTCTCGTCCACCGGCTGGCTGGAACCCGTGGAAGGCGCTGCGACTGCTTTTGAACCGCTGGTCTGGACCAGCGAAAACGCGGCGCCGATGGAATCCTCCCGCATGCGCTTCCTGGCGAACCCCAGCGACCTGCTGACCGGTTTCAACCCCACCGGCCGGGAATACGTGCTGGCGGCCCGCGTGACCGGCCCGGCTTCCGCGTCGATGCCGGCGCCCGAAGCAAGTGACGGTGCGTACCTCGAGGATGCGGGGGAGCAGGGCATCAACGTCCTGTTGTTCGCGGATACCGACCTGCTGACCGACCGCATGTGGGTCCAGGTGCAGCCTCTTTTCGGCGCGACGGCCTTCGCGGACAACGGCAACCTGGCCATCAACGCCGTCGACCACATGATGGGCAACCGCGACCTGATCAGTGTCCGGACCCGCGCGACCTCGGCGCGTCCGTTCGACCGGGTCGAACAAATTCGCGTGGCCGCCGAGCAGTCCTACCGGGTCACCGAGGAACGCCTGCAGGCGGAGCTGGGCGAAACCGAGCGCCGCCTGACCGAACTGCAGGCGGCCAAGGGCGAGGGCGACCTGATGGTCATCACGCCCGAACAGCAGGAAGAAATCCAGCGCTTCGTGGACCGCCGCCTCGAGATCCGGCGTGAACTGCGGCAGGTGCAGCACGATTTGCGCCGCGACATCGACCGCCTGGATACACAGATCAAGCTGATCAATATCGTGTTGCTGCCGGCCGCCGTGATGGTCGTGGCGATGGTGTATGCCATCCGGCGCAGACGCGCGCAGGCGGTGCCGGCTGAAAAGGAGTCTGTTACATGAGCAGCAAACACTTTGCCTGGCTGGCGGCCGTAACGGCTATCGCGGCCGTCCTCGCATTTCTCGTGCCCCGCAATACGGCCCACGAGAACGGTTTCGAGCCCGATTTGCTGCTGCCCGGCCTGGAAAAGCAGGTCAACGAAATCGACTGGCTGCGCATCAGCGCAGAAGGCGAAACCGTGGCGACGGTTCGGCGCGAGGCGGATGGCTGGATCGTCGAAGAGGCGTCCGCGTACCGCGCGGACTGGCCGCAGGTCCAGCGGCTGCTGTCGACGCTGGCGGATGCGCGGGTCATCGAAGCCAAGACCTCCAATCCCAGGTATTTCGACCGGCTCGGCGTCGAAGATCCCGGTTCCGCCGGTGCGTCCGGTGTGCTGATCGCCTTTGCCGAATCCACCGGCCTGCCGGCGGTGATCTCGGGCAATCGCGCCCAGGGGCGCGACGGCCAGTACGCCCGCCTGCAAGGGGCGACGCGAAGCGTGCTGATCGACAGTGAACTGGATCTGCCGCGGGAAACCGTGGGCTGGCTGGATCGCGAAATCATCGATATTCCGGAAGGCGAGGTCGTGGAAGCCTCGGTGCTGCATCCGGACGGTGAGTCGGTTGTGGTGAAAAAAATATCCGCCGACGACGAGAATTTTGAACTGCAGGACGTACCGGACGGTTTCGAGCCGAAGTCCGCCTGGACGGTCGACGCGCTGGCGGGCGGCCTGTCGGCGCTGGAGCTCGACGCGGTGGCGCCAGTGAATGACCTGGACTGGGCTTCCGAGACACGTTACCGCGTGGTCACGGCCGACGGGCTCGACCTGGTGGCCCGCCTGGTGGAGATTCCGGGTGCGGGTGAAGAGGCCGATCCGGCGTTCTGGATGCGCCTCGAGGCCGGGCTGTACACGACAGCCATCGGCAGCGCCGGCAACAGCCCGGAAACGGCGCAGCGTGCCGAGGCCGTCAATCAGCGTGTCAGGGGCTGGGCCTACCGCATTCCGCAATACCGCTACGACAACATGACGCGTCGAATGGACCATTTCCTGCAGGAAATCGAAACCGAGGAATGAGCCGGCTGCGCTATAACCGGCGCACGGCCGTCGACCACCTGCGGCGGTCCTGCCCGCGCATGCAGCGGTTCATCGGTGACTGCGGCCCGCTCAAGCTTCGGGTAGCACAGGACGCGGGTCTGTTCGATGCCCTGTCCACGGCAATTATCTACCAGCAGCTGTCGGGCAAGGCGGCGGCGACCATCAACCGGCGTTTTCGCGCCCTGTTCAGCGGCGGTGTCCCGGACCCCTCGCAGGCGCATCGCCTGGCGTTCGATGCGCTGCGCGGCGCCGGTCTGTCGAAAAACAAGGCCCTCGCAATCCGCGACCTGGCGCAAAAAGCGCAGGACGGCTCCCTTGCCTCGGCGCGGCGCATGGCGCGCATGAGTGACGAAGAAATCGTCGACAACCTGTGCCGGGTTCGCGGCGTCGGCCCCTGGACGGCGCAGATGTACCTGATATTCAACCTCGGCAGGCCGGACGTGATGCCGGCCACCGACCTCGGCATCCAGAAGGGCGTGCAGTACGTCTACGCACTGGACGGCCTGCCGGATCCGGCGGCCGTGCTGGAGGCCACGGGGCACCTGGCGCCGTACCGTTCCGCGGCCAGCTGGTATTTCTGGCTGGCGGCCGATACGGGGCTGATCACCTGAGTGGCAGATTTCCGCCCCATGGTCACGGGGCCGAGACTGCTGGGCATTTACGCACGAGTTCGCTGGTCTCGACACCACCAATCCCACTCGAAGAACGCTCGCGCAAGGCGTACATCCCTGTATCGCTTGGATTCGCACTTCCCTGTGCTCATACATCTCCTCGTGGGACACGTGGCGCCGAGACCGCTTGGCATTCGAGCATCAGTCTGCTTCGCTCCCGCGCTCTTCGGTGAAAGGGGTTGATTTTGCCCGGCCAGTGAAGCACTTTTACGGCATGAACCTACTCGACCACTTTTTCCTGCAGCACGTCCAGGTTTCCCTGCTGGAGGCCCGCCTGCTGTCCGCCGTGAAGAATACCGGCACGCGCGAAGCCCGCGTGGAGCTCAAACTGGCGCCGCGCCCGGTGAAGACGGACAGCGGTAAAGAACTGCCCTCTTACCAGGTCAGCGCCAAGCTGAGCTGCGAGGGCGGGTCGAAGGAAGACACGGAAGCGCCGCATTTCGTGGCCAACGTCGGCATCGAGGCGATCTACCAGCAAACCGAAGGCGAGCCGGTCGATATCAGCGAATTCAGCTCACACCACGCCAGCCTGACGCGGCAGCTCTACCCGCTGCTGCAGCAGGAAATGCGCCTGCTGTTGATCCGGCTCGGGCTGGAACAGCTTCGGCTGCCCTTTGACCTGCCGGCCAAGGACGAATTTCGAGAAGGGGACACCGTCCGTTTTTCCGGCGCCCTGCACTGAATCACCCAATTTACCGGGTTAGCCAACGGCTGAATTAGAGCTGACGTGCGCTCAGGTCATGGGATAAAAAATCATCCCAGAGTGTGCGCGCACGTTTCAGTTCACGGTCGTAATCCGCCAGTTCGGTGAGCATGGCCAGCAGGAGCGTCGTGAATTTCACCGGCCGGACTTCGTTGTACAGGTCGGAAACCACGGTGCGGGTCGCCCGGTCGTGCAATTCTTCGAGCGCGGCCTGGTGCCTGGCGATAGCCGGATTCCGTTTTTCGTTCTTCCAGGACTCGATCTGCAGGCGCGTCGTCTCGATCTGTTCCTTGTTGAACTCGGTAAGGATTCCCTTCAACTCGTCGGTCAGGCTCTCGTGAACGTTGAGCACGTGGTTGCGGGCGTTGTCGACGATCTTGGAAACGCTTTGGAAAAGATCCTGCTGGCAGGCCATCAGCTCAAGGTGACCCAGCAGGCGGTTGTCGACGTCGGGCTGGACCCGCTTGAGAACACGGACGAAGGTCAGTTCTTTTTCGGACATGCTTTCGCCCAGGCTGGCGGCGCGTTTGTACGCCTTGTCCAGTCGCTTGCGCTTGCCATCCAGCAGACCGCGAATGCACAGGTCGACGCAGTTGGAACACTCCTGAAGAAGGCCCGAGACCTGGT
>JASFSI010000115.1:0-5901 GCA_050114495.1 Lysobacterales bacterium
GGCGTGCACGGTCTGCGCGGCCTGTTTCTGCCGGAGGGCCTCGGCCTGCTGAGACGCGTCGGCCTGGGGTTGGTCGGCCGCAGCTGGACGCTGCGCGAGGCGTTCATTCGGCGTGCGGCCGGTCAAAGTGCGAACGCCCCGGCGCTTGCACGCGGAAAAACGCTGGCCGCCCTGTTAAGGCCCTGACCGTTGCCGGCGGCTCACAGCCCGGAAAGCTGCTTGATGTGCGCCCCGGCGCAGCGGGCCAGCGAATCGAGGTCGTAACCCCCTTCCAGAACGGATACGAGTCGTCCGCCCGCGTGTTTTTCGGCTGTTTCCAGCACCAGCCCGGTGAGCCACTCGTAGTCGGCGTCCGAGAAGCGCAGGCTGCTCATGTCGTCCTGCACGTGCGCGTCGAAGCCGGCCGACACCAGGACCAGATCCGGCCGAAACGCATCGAGTCCGGGCGTCCATACCTGCTCCACCGCCCGGCGCATTTCATCCCCTCCGGTCTCAGGCGGCAGTTCGACGTAAGCGCCGCCGCCGGCCAGCGACGTCGAACCATCGAGCGGAAACAGGCCTCTCTCGTACAGAGAAAAAAGCCGGACGTTTTCGTTGCCCGCAAAAATGGCGTCCGTACCGTTGCCGTGGTGTACGTCGAAATCGATGATCGCGACCCGGCCAGCACCGTGTTCTGCGACCGCGTGCGCCGCGCCGACAGCCACGTTGTTGTAAAAGCAGAAACCCATCCCCCTGTCCGCCGTGGCGTGATGGCCCGGCGGGCGCACGTTGCAAAAGGCGTTCTTTGTTTTGCCGTGCATGACCTGGTCAACCGCGAATACCACGGAACCGGCCGCAAAACGAGCCGCCTGCAGGGTTCTGGGGTTCATTGACGTATCCAGGTCAATGATTCTGTAACCCGATTCCGGGATAATGGATTCCAGGAAGTCGAGGTATTCCGCTTTGTGCACGCGCAGCAGTTCTTTGCGCGTCGCGGCGGGTGCGTCGAATTGCGCCAGCATGTCCAGGACGCGCAGCGTCATGAGCATGTCGCTGATGACATCGACACGTTGAAAGCACTCGGGGTGCGCGGGGCCCATTTCATGCCGCCGGCAAGCCGGGTGGGAGACCAGGATCGTACTCATTCTATTTTGAATCGTGCGCCGTAATTTGTTACGTAGCGCCCATTACATCGTCAGGTAAAGAACAATGCAACCGGATCGCATGAGACAGTTATTCAAACCCGAGTCCGTCGTACTCTACGGTGCCAGCGAAGTCGAGGGCGCCCTCGGTACCGTGGTGCTGAAAAATCTCAAATCCGCCGGGTTTCACGGCCCGATCACGCTGGTCAACCCGAAATACCAGGAGATTGACGGCGAGCCATGTTACCCGGACCTGGCTTCCGCCGGGCTGGAGGTCGACCTGGCCGTCATCGTGGCCCCGGCCAAGGCCGTTCCGACCATCATCACCGACTGCGGTGAAAACGGGGTGGGCGCGGCGATCGTCATCTCGGCCAATTTCTCCGAGGCGGGCCCGAAAGGAGCCGCGCTGGAAGCCGAGATGCTGAGACGCGCGAAACGATACGGTATGCGTATTCTCGGACCGAATTGCCTCGGTGTGATCCGCTCCGACATCGGGCTGAACGCCACCTTCAGCGCGGGTAATGCGCTGCCGGGTCGTATCGCGGTCATTTCGCAGTCCGGCGCCCTGTGCACGGCGATTCTCGACTGGGCCGAAAAGAACGACGTCGGATTTTCCAGCCTGATCTCGACCGGCATCGGCGCCGATGTCGATTTCGGCGAAATCCTGGACTTCGTCGCGATGGATCCGGGCACGGACAGCATCATGCTGTACATCGAAGGCCTGAAAGACGCACGGCGCTTCATGAGCGCGCTGCGCGCCGCGGCGCGCACCAAGCCGGTGGTGATCATGAAATCCGGCCGCCACGAACAGGGCTCCAAGGCGGCGGTGTCGCATACCGGTGCGCTGGTGGGCTCCGACGCGGTCTTCGACTCGGCCCTGCGCCGCGCCGGTGTGCTGCGGGTCGACGACTTCACCGATTTTTTCTCCACGGCTGCCACGCTTTCCTCCGGCTTGCGCACCTCGGGCAACCGCTTGGCGGTGGTCACCAACGCCGGGGGGCCGGGCGTCATGGCCGCGGACCACTGCAGCGACGTCGGCCTGACCCTGGCGGAACTGGACAAGGACACCCTGGAACGCCTGAACGAGGTCCTGCCGGAAAACTGGTCGCACAACAACCCGGTTGACGTGATCGGTGATGCCGGGCCTGAGCGCTACGAGGCGGCCGTGAAAGCCTGCCTGGCCTCTTCCAACGTGGACGCGGTGCTGGTCATCCTGACGCCGCAGGCGCAGACCGCACCGACCGACGTTGCCGAGCAGCTCTGTGCCCTGCGCAAGCAAAGCCGTAAACCGATCCTCGCCTGCTGGATGGGCGACGCGTCGGTGGGCCAGGCACGCGAGCTGTTCAAGCAGTGCGCGATTCCGTCCTACAGTACTCCCGAGGCCGCGGTCCGGGCGTTCGCGGCACTTTCCGCTTACCACGACAGCCAGCAGCAGTTGCTGCAGGTACCGGGCCCGATGGTCTACGGCTTCGAACCGGAACTCGAAAATGCACAGATCATCATTGAGAATGCTCTGGAAGAGGGCCGGCGGGTCCTGAACCAGGCCGAGTCCAAGGCCATCCTGGCTGCATTCAAAATTCCGATCATCAAGAGCATTCCGGCGCGCACGGCACAGGAAGCGATCCTCGTGGCCCAGGAGCTCGGCTACCCTGTGGCGATGAAGATCGACTCGCCCGACATCACGCACAAGACGGACGTCGGCGGCGTGCGCCTCGGCCTGCCGTCAGCGCGCCACGTCCGCAACACCTTCCAGGAGATGATGCGGTCGGTTGCCGAAGTGCAGCCGGACGCCAGGCTGAACGGCGTGGTGATCGAGCCGATGTGGCGCGGCCGCAACGGGCGCGAACTGATGATCGGTGTGGTAAGAGACGAGGTATTCGGCCCGGCCGTGAGTTTCGGCCTGGGCGGTACGCTGGTCGAGGTCATGCGTGACCGTGGCATCGCCCTGCCGCCGCTGAACGAGTTCCTGGCGCGCAGGCTGATTCAGCACACGAAGGCGGCCAAGCTGCTGGAATCGACGCGCGGCGCGCCGGCGGTCGACAGCGATGCGCTGGTCAAGATGCTGCTGCGCGTGTCCGAGATGGCCACCGAGTTGCCGGAAATCGTCGAGATGGACATGAACCCGGTCATCGCCAGCCCGGACGGCGTGGTGGCGGTCGACGCCCGCATCGTCGTCGAGCCTTACAACGAAGCGGCGCGGCCTTTTGACCACATGGCCATTCACCCGTATCCGCGGGACCTCGTGCAGCGCGGTGAAATGAGCGACGGATCCTCGCTCGTGATCCGCCCGATCCGCCCGGAAGACGCGATCATGGAACGGGAATTCGTCAACGGTCTGTCTGAGCGCAGCCGTTACCTGCGGTTCATGTACGCACTGCAGGAAATTTCTCCGGAAACGCTGTCCCGCTTCACGCAGATCGACTACGACCGCGAGATGGCGCTGATCGCCGTCGCCGGACCGAAAGACGAGGAAAAAATCGTCGGCGTGGCGCGTTACTACACGCTGCCGGATCCCAAGGACTGCGAGTTCGCCATCGTCGTGGCGGACGACTGGCAGCACCGCGGCATCGCCCGCCGACTGATGGCGGCGCTGGTGGAAGCGGCCCGTGACGGCCGCCATACGCGCATGATCGGTACGGTGCTCAAGGAGAACCAGCGCATGCTCAAGTTCGTCAAGTCCCTGGGCTTCGAGGTCGAGACCAGTTCGGAAGATCCGCAGCTGATGGCCGTGTCGCTTGACCTGTAGCGATTGGCAAAAAGTCGCGCGTCCGACTATCTTCTTCAGACAGCCGGTAAAAAGGAGCGACAGCGCGTGATCTATGATTCGATACTCGACACGGTGGGCGGAACGCCCGTCGTCAGGATAAACCGTCTCGCCCCCGAGGGCGTGGAAATGTACGTCAAGGTCGAGGCCTTCAACCCCATGGGCTCGGTCAAGGACCGCCTGGCGCTGGGCGTGATACTGGACGCCGAGGCGAAAGGGCTGCTGAAATCGGGCCAGACGGTCATCGAGGCGACCTCGGGAAATACCGGCATCGCCTTGGCGATGGTCTGCGCCGTGCGCGGTTATCCCTTCGTTTCCGTGATGGCGGAATCCTTTTCGGTCGAACGGCGGCGCCTGATGCGTTACCTCGGCGCGAAGGTCGTGCTGACCCCGGCCGCGGAGCGCGCGACCGGCATGGTGCGCGTGACCGAGGCGCTGGCCGCGAAACACGGCTGGTTCATGACCCAGCAGTTCGAAAACATGGCCAACCCGGCGTTTCACCGCAATACCACGGGCCCGGAGATTCTGCAGGATTTCGCCGGCAAACGCCTTGATTACTTCGTCAGCGGCTACGGCACGGGCGGAACCATCAGCGGCGCCGGCCAGGCGATCCGCATGGCCCGGCCGGAGGTGAAGATCGTCTCCACCGAACCCGCCGGCGCGGCGCTGCTGGAAGGTAAACCCTGGCAGCCGCACAAGATCCAGGGTTGGACGCCGGACTTTCTGGCCGCCACGATGGACCGCGACGTTCCGCACCTGAACGTGCCGGTTACGGACGAGGAGTCCATCGAGACGTCTCGCGCACTGGCCACGAAGGAAGGCATTTTCTGCGGCATCTCCTGCGGCGGTACGTTTGCCGCCGCGCTGAAGGTCGCGGAACAGGCGGAGCCGGGCTCGGTGATCCTGGCCATGTTGCCGGATACCGGTGAGCGCTACCTGTCCACGCCCCTGTTCGAAGGTATTCCGGACGGTCCGGACGAGGGCCAGGAACTGCTGGAGGGGCTAGAACTCCAGTAAATCCGGCGGCAGCGTGCGGAAGCTGTCCGTCAGTTCAACAAGAAAATCCGCCAGCGCCGACGACTTGCGCCAGGCCAGCGCGATGGTGCGGCTGGGTGCGGGAGTCTTGAAGCGGCGAATCGCGAGATTGCCCGTTTCCGCGATCGGCGGCTTGACCGCGAGAATCGGCATCAACGTGACGCCGACCTCGGCGGCCACCATCTGGCGCAGCGTTTCCATGCTCGTCGCGTGAAAATCGACGCGTTCGCGGGCACCGGACAGGGCGCAGACCTCCAGCGCATGTTCACGCAGGCAATGTCCTTCCTCCAGCAGCAGCAGTTCGGAGTTTTCCAGGTCGGACAGGCAGATTTCGTCCTGCCTGGCCAGGACATGGTTTTCAGGAACCGCAACCACGAACGGTTCATCAAACAACGGTGTGATCTCCAGCCCTTCTCCGCTGATCGGCAGCGCCAGCAGACCCGCGTCGAGTTCGCCCTGCTTCAGCATGGTGATGATGGTTTCCGTTTTCTCCTCGGACAGCTGCAGCGTCAGCTTCGGGTACTTCCGGCGCATACCCGGGACCACGTGGGGCAGCAGGTAGGGCGCCAGCGTCGGAAACAGGCCCAGGCGCAGGATACCGCTCGCCGGATCGCCGCTGCGGCGTGCTACCGCGCGGATCTGGTCGACGTCGCTCAGCACCAGGCGCGCGCGTTCGGCGATTTCTTTGCCGACCGGCGTGAGCAGGATGTTCTTGGGCGCGCGTTCGACCAGCTGCACGCCGAGTTCCGACTCCAGTTTGCGGATCTGGGTACTGAGGGTGGGCTGGCTCACGAAACAGGCGTCCGCGGCCTTGCTGAAGTGCCGCAGGTCGGCCAGCTTGACGAAATACTGGAGGGCTCTGAGATTCATCCCGGCATTATAAGTGAATCGCCCCAGGTCAGATGCAACTGCGCCGAACGATCCTGATGCTGAATACTTGTCACGTCACCTGAAAAGTTTCTAAAAGAATGCGAATGGAAA
>JASFSI010000116.1:0-5873 GCA_050114495.1 Lysobacterales bacterium
CCGCGACCTGCAGTTCATCCGGATCAACGGAACACTGGTCGGCGGCCTGGTCGGCCTGCTGATCTACGCGTTTACGCAGTATTTTGGGTAGGGCTCAGTCTCGTTTCGTCGCCGAGTAAAGTGCGAAGCACTTCCTGGTGCCAGGAAGATTCCGGATATTCGCCTGCGGCGAATTCCGGAATGACGAATTTGTTACTACCCGTGTCATCCCGGAATGTGCGCAGCACGTGTTCAACGTCAACCCGGAATGTGCGGAGCACTTGTTCAACGCCCGGTCAAACATGCTCGAACTGGTTCGCGCGCACGTTCTTTCGCACCTCCGCCGGGATCCAGACCTTGCCGTTCATCGCAATGTAGACGCCGGGATCGAGCGCCTGGATCGCACCGATGGCGCAGCCGATATTGAACACCGCATCCGAATCCTTGAAGCGGGCGGGATTCAAAGCCCCGGTCAGGACGATGGTCTTGTTTTCTATGCCTTCCAGCGCCAGCGCGGTTTCCTTCATCGAATCTGTGCCGTGCGTGATCAGGACGTGAGCGGCATCAGCGGCCTCCACCGTTGCCCGGATCAGCGCCCGCTCCCTGTCGCCGATGTGCAGGCTGTCCTTGCGCATCAGCGCGGTGACCTCGAAATCGAATGCGACGTGCATCATGTGCAGAATCTGGCTGATCTGCGGATCGCCCACCTGGTAGTCGCTCTTGTCGTCGAAGTAGATCTTGTCGATCGTTCCGCCGGTGGTGATGATGAGAAGTTTCGAGATCATTCGCGTAGTATATCGTTGCATCGCCCGGAAGAAACCAGAAACGACATGGGAGTGAACGACAGCGATTCAATCGATCGGGCAGCCGGGTGGTTCAGGCTGATCGTGCTCTGTATTTTGCTGGCGCCCTGGTCATCCGGCCTGTCCGCTTTCGAGGCCGGACCCGCCTCGCTGCCGACCAACCGCAACCTGGCGGCCGCGCTGTCCGATCCGGACTCCCGGGTCGACACGCTGCTGACCCTGGCGGCGGTGCAAAACCTGCTGGATTACGGCCGATACGCACGGCGGCACGAAGCTTCCGCCTATGCTGAACGTTTTCGCCAAGAAAGGGCATGGCTGGAACGTCTCGCGGCCCGTTATGGAACGGTTCCGGTGCGCAGTTCACTGTTCGACGCGGCCGCCTGGCGCCTGCTGCTGGAGCTCGACCAGCACGACCTGTCTGCCGGCCAGGCGGTTTCACCGTTCGGTCCCCGCACCGATTCCCTGTTGCGCAGGCTGTTCGACCGGTCCTCGGAAACCGCCGCCGCGACGGTCCTTCCCGAAGTGCTTTCGCGCATGGAGACCGCGTCGATGAGCACCTGGAAGCACGTGCTGGAGGCGGCGGAACGGAATGTTGCCATGGCCGATATTCTCAAGCAGCTCAACGACGAGTGGTTTGAAATCTGGCATGCAGCCGAGCCTCCGCCCCCAGAAAATTTTGCACCGGGCGAAGGCGGGGACGAAGCGAGCATCCTGCGACTGTCTGATGAGTTCCGGGGCCTGTCCGCCATGATCCTGAACGCCGGACCGCCCGCCGCGATGGATCTGAAGCGCCTCCGTTTCGGGTTGCTCCGGGCGCTTCCCGAGCTCGGTTGGCGGGCGAGTGCCGATGCGGCCTACCTGTTGTCGCTGGCCGATGCCGTTGAAGGGTTGTACGAAGGGCGTTACCTCGCTTTCAACGAGTCGGTGCTGTGGGTAGCCGCGAGCCTGCTTGCATCGGAAATTCCCAAGCTGGTGCAGGCAGAACCGTTGTCCGGCGCGAGCCTGCCCCGGCCGCCCAGGATCGTGCTGGAAACACTTCCGGGCGAAGCCGAGCCTGTGCCGGCTGCAGAACCTTACCGTTCGCCATTGCCGGAGCTGCTCTCGGAGTGGCTGCCTGCCGTTTCCAGCGGCCTGGGCGAACGTTTTGACGCGGTGGATCCGCGCCTCAATACCGGACTGGCCTCGGCATTCGATGTCGTGCAATACCTGCGTTCGGGCGAGGGTGACCCCGACCGCCTGGCTTCGTTGCGGTTCGGCATCGCGGACGCGGTCGCCCAGTTCGTCCTGCTCGTTCCGGACATGGACTTCTACTTTTCGCAGCCGGTGCGCCGGGACATTTCCGCCGAGGTCAACATCTGCATCAGCCGCGCCGCCAGCCGCGGTGAAGAAGGCGGGCTGGCGCTTGGCCGCGATGAATTCGACAGGTGTTTTCGAAATCTCGCCGGGCTCGCCTTCAGCGCCGTTGCGACGTCGGAACTGTCCGGTGACCCCGATGGTCCGTTCGGTGCAGAGCAACTCCAGCGCGAATTGCTGCTGCCACCCTGGCAGCGCATCAACTATGTGCTCGGCTACCTGCTCGAGGAGTTCACACCGGAATGCGGAGCGCCCGACGAAGAACTTGCGAACCCGCTGGAGTGGTCCGGCCTGGTTACCGTTCTGACCTGGTTCGCCCGTCAATCCCCGGTTTATTTCGATGCTTCGGAATACGGTGAACTGGTGGACACGTTGCGGCAACAGGGCCGCTCCCTGATCACCGAACTCGGTCGGCAAGTCGAATGCATCGCCCGGGCCGGCGGCGGGGTCAATCCACCGGCCACGCGTGCCCTTTCCGCATACGGCGAATCGCTCAATTCCCTCGTCAGCGATATACGGGAAGCACAGCTCGAGTTCCGTTCTGAACATTTGCGGCCGGGATCCGACATCATGCTGAGCGAGGGTGCTGAGCAGCCAACGTCCTGGCGCAAGGAAAATGTCCTGATCGGCCCCTGCGACGCGCGTTACATCTGCCAGATGGAGTCAAAACTCGAGGTTGCCCCGGAACTGGTGGCCCTTTTTCCCGATCGTTACCGGGTGGCCGAACAGGCCGGAATGGGGGAAATGGAGATTTGCTACGACAACGTACAATGGGTCAGTCGGCGCTCAGAACCTGTGCGCGAGAACGACCCGCACGTTGCCAACTATTTCGGCCGCTTCAGTTTCGACCTGTTCGGACGCTTCGTCGAGGAAGACGGGTTCAGCAACGTGTTCGGTTTCAATTTCATCAGTGATGATGAGTACCACTACCTGTTCGGCCCGGCGGACGAATCCGTGCTCAACGACCGTTGCCCCGCAGACCGCGTGGGCCAGCGCATCGTGACGCCTATCGGTAAAAAGAAGGCGATTCGCGTTGTTCCCGACCGCTTGACCTACCACACGGCTGCGCGCACGCTGCCGTCCGATTTGATGGAGCGCAACTGGGACCGGAACCAGAACTGGCAGGCGCATTTCGTTGCCGGTCAGGGTGTGCGCCGGTTCGAACTGGAACCCGATCCAGGCTTCAGCGAACGTCTCGACAGCTATCTTGCCGGCCTGTACAGCGAGCAGGAGACGGCGCTGTACGATGAAATGCTGACGCCGACCGGGCGCAACTGGCGCGGCATGACGGATTCTCTCCATGGAAAGTTGAACCGGCTGACGACCCTGAAGGCTCTGTTGCGGGCCTGCGTCAACCTGTTCCACCCCCTGTTCCTGATCGATTCCGACGCGATCCGCGGATTGCTGGAAGGCAGTGGCGCCCTGCTCGATGAGTCAATGGTCAGGCGCGCCAGGCGGGACGGCGTTCCGGTGCGGACCCTGGTGGCCGAAGGAACAGCCCGGGTGCAGGAAATGGATATCGCCTGGGAGCGCCGGCCGGAGGCCGTCTTACGCACGGGCTCTGTAAGCACGAGCCTGGTGCACGCGGTTGTTCGCCTCGAAGCGCTCTACCGCGATTTCTTTGCACCCAGGGCCGCGGTTCCGCCCCGGGCCGTTTCCGAAGACCAGCTTATTCCCCTCGACGGTCTCGACGGCTGAAGGCCAGCACGGATCCCACGAACAGCAGCACCAGGGAAACCTGGACCAGGGCCGGTATGCGTTGCGGCGGGTTGGCCCAGGCCTCGGTCAGTCCGATCACCAGGTACAGCATCGCCAGGTAACCGGCCCAGGTCATGCTGCGCAGCGAACCCGCAAGCACGCCCTTCAGCGGCAGGAACAGGGGCAGCGCGAGCAGCGCGCCGAGCCAGGCGTTGCCAAAGCCGTACGGGGCCGGCAGCAATGCGTGCCAGGTCGGCTGCAGGACGAGCAGTGCAAGCCAGGCACCGCCCGCCAGCGTGCGCGACACGGTCAGAGGATATCCAGTACGGATTCCGGCGGACGACCCAGCGCGGCCTTGCCGTTGGCCAGCACGATCGGGCGTTCGATCAGCCTGGGCGTGGCGGACATGGCCGCGATCAGCGCCTCGTCACTCGTTTCGTCGGCCAGGCCCTGGGCCTTGTACTCCGCCTCGCCCCGCCGCATCAGTTCACGCGGGCTTTTGCCCAGTAGCGCCAGGATCGACTTCAGCTCATCGGCATCGGGTGGATTTTCAAGGTACAGGCGAATGTCCGGTTCGATGCCTTGTTCCTGGAGCAGGGCGAGCGTGGCGCGCGATTTCGAGCAGCGGGGGTTGTGAAAGATTGTGATGGCCATGGGTTTACTCGTTAGAATGGAAAAACGGGGTCAGAGCGGAATTCTACTCTGCCGGCCCGACGCGACGGAAGCAGGCTATGGATGAAAAGCAAAACGATCGGCTGGATCCGCAGGTCTACGTGGGACGCGGAAAGCGTCTGCTCAAGCACGTCTGGGCGCATTTCGAAGAGGACCGCTGTCTCGAGGAGGCCGCGTCGCTCGGTTACACCAGCCTGCTTTCACTGGTTCCCCTGCTTGCCGTCGTTTTTGGCATCATCGCCGCATTTCCCGTGTTCAACGAGTGGTCGGAGATGCTGCAGTCCTTCATTTTCGACAATTTCATGCCGTCCGCGGGCGAACAGATCGTCCCCTACATCGACAAGTTCCTGAGCAGTGTCAGCCGACTCACCCTGCCGGGCATGCTCGCGCTGCTGGCGACCGCACTGCTGCTGCTGAACCGGATCGAGGCTGCTTTCAACCGCATCTGGCGCGTCGCCAAGGGGCGGACCCTGTTGAACCGCGTCGTGATGTACTGGGCCGTGCTGACGCTGGTGCCCTTGCTGATCGCCGCCGGCGTGGCGTTCAGCGCCCAGTACGTGCTCGGTTTCCTGGGTGACGGCGAAAGCATGAATCCCGTCGCCTACCGGATCGTGATGTTCCTGATGGCCTGGGTCGTGTTCACCCTGATGTTCCTGGTCGTGCCCAACCGCAGCGTGCAGGTTCGCCACGCGCTGAGCGGCGCATTTCTCAGCGCGGTCCTGTTCGAGATCGCAAAGATCGGCTTTGTGGCCTACGTCAGCAACACGAACTACGCGGTCATTTACGGCGCGCTCGCCACGATCCCGATTTTCCTTTTCTGGATTTACCTGGTCTGGACGGTGATCCTGTTCGGCGCCTCGCTGGCGGCGTCGCTGACGACGTTTTCCGATTTTCGCCGCTCCGAGGCCGAATGGCCTGAACGCTGGAATTTCCAGATGACGTTCCGCCTGCTGGGGCACTTCCGCGACGCGCAGAAACGCGGCGAGTCGCTGAGCCGGGAACAGATCATGGGCCTCGAAAAAGAGGCGAGCGAACTCCGTCTGCTGCAGCTGGTCGAAGGGCTGGTCAAGGCCAATCTCGTGGCGGGCGACGAAGAAGGAAACTGGTTCCTGATACGGGACCTCGATGACATGACCCTGGGTGACCTTTACGATGCGAGCGGTCATTACCTGCCGTTCAGTGAAGTCGCCGACCTGCCAACCGAGTCCGCATGGGACGTTACGTTTGCCCGGGCGATTGAAACCATTCGGCAGGGCGGGGAGCCGGCCTGGAACCAGTCCCTGCGGACGATGTACTCACAAGAGGGTGATACCGGACATGTCAAGAAGGATTGAATGGATTACGGGTTTCCTGCTTTTCCTGCTGCTG
>JASFSI010000117.1:0-5835 GCA_050114495.1 Lysobacterales bacterium
GGACGGCTACAGCGAAAACGGTAAATCGAAGGGCTCGTGGAACGAAACACGGCGAAATGCCGGGATTTTCGCTACCTGGGACCATAGCCGGGGGCCGCTGAGCCTGCAAATCGGCGGTCGCTGGGATGACAACAGCGCGTTTTCAGGTCAGTTCACCGGCCAGCTCGCACTGGCATACGCTTTCAGCGATCACTGGGAGGTCATGGCAGGCTATGGCACCGCGTTCAGAGGACCGAATCTCAACGAGCAGTTCTCACCCGGTTTCAGCGGACTGTTTGCGGGCAATCCGGATCTCGACCCCGAGTCCTCGGCCTCCGCAGAAGCCGGAGTGCGCTGGCGGCATTCGAGCACGGGATCCCTGCACGTTTCCCTGTACCGGACCGAAGTCGACGACCTGATCAGCTTCAGCGGACCGGCGTTCCAGGCCATCAACATCGACCGGGCCCGCCTGAAAGGCATCGAGGCTGCCTACGGTTACGCCGACGGTCCATGGGCGGTCAGCGCCAGCGCGACGCTCCAGGACGCGAAGGACCAGACCAGCGGCAATGCCCTGCTGAGGCGACCAAAGAAGAAAGCGGCATTCTCGATCGACCGCCATTTTGACAGGGGTTCCTGGCTGGGAATCGAGTGGGTGTACATCGGAAAACGCGACGACTTCGGCGGCATCGAGCTGGATGCCTATCACCTCCTGAACCTGCGCGGCGGCTGGCAGGCTCACCCCGACTGGAGGCTGGAGCTGCGCGGCGAAAACCTGGCCGACGAGGACTACGAACCGATCTACGGATACAACGCAGCGGGACGGTCCTGGTTCATTTCCCTCGCCTGGACGCCCTGAGCCGGGCAACACGAGGGTGCTCCGCCCGTCGGCTCTTGTCCAGCACGTGAAGGAAAGCCTTGACCGGATGACGCCAGCTCATCCGGGGGCCGGAAAAACGCATGATTTTACGAACTTCCTCACGCCGGGCCGGCTTGTAGCAATGCACCGGGCAGTTGGCGCAGGTTGGTTTTTCGGCGCCGAACGGACACCGCAGCAGCCGCTGAAAAGCGTAATCCACGAGTTGACGGCAGTCCGGGCACAACGACGCCTCGCCGGCCACGGCATGATGCTGCGCGCAATAGATGCGCGTCATGCACTCGAGCGTGTCGTGCTCTCGTTTCAGCCTGCCGTTCAGTTGTTCCATGCTTAAATAATAGCTGCATCATTCATTCATCAATTTGACCCGGGTCATGCGGCACGGGTCGTGTCCGGGATGGACCTTGGGTATCATTCCGGGGTCGGAATTCCGCCGGAATGAAAGAAAGGCAGCGAATGAAAAAGACGGTGACAACCCTCGCCCTGGTGCTGCTCACGCTCTGCCTGCAGTCCTGTTCGCCGGCACCACGCGAATACCACCAGGATTTCTACGTTTTCGGTACGCTCGTCGGCGTGACCGTGTGGGACAGTGATGACACCCGTGCGTACGCTGCGTTCAACGAACTTCAGCAGCGCTTCCAGGGCATGCACCGGGATTGGCACGCGTGGGAGCCCGGCATGCTGACGGCGATCAACGATGCGTTCGCCCGGGGCGAAGCGGCCATGGCCAATGAAGACATCCTGCTGATGATTCGGCGCGCCCAGGAGTACGAATCCGCCTCCGGCGGGAGATTCAACGCGGCGATCGGCGGCCTGATCCGGCTGTGGGGCTTCCATACATCGGATTACCCGGTATTGGGACCGCCGCCGAGCGCGGAAGCAATTGAAGAATGGCTGCGGCGAAAGCCGAGCAGCCTGGATATCCGGATCGATGGCGCCACCGTGCGCTCGGACAACCCCGCCGTGATGCTCGACTTCGGCGGCATTGCCAAGGGCCATGCCATCGATATTGCCTGTTCCGTCCTGCGTGAACGGGGAATCGGGAACGCCATCGTCAATGCCGGGGGAGACCTGCGCGCGATCGGAAGCCACGGCGAACGGCCCTGGAATATCGCGGTGCGCTCACCGGGCGGGGGCGTCGTGGCGAGTATCGAGACCGGCCGTGACGAGGCGATTTTCACCTCGGGCAACTACGAGCGCTTTCGCCAGGACAAAAAAGAGCGGTACCCGCATATCCTGGATCCCCGCACGGGCTGGCCCGTGACCGACCTTTCATCGGTTACCGTGATCACGGACGAGGGAATCCTGGCTGACGCCGCTGCCACGGCGATCACGGTGGCAGGCCTGGCCGACTGGCTCGAAGTGGCGAGAAACCTCGGCACCGGGACCGTGATGCTGATCGACGAACACGGAGTGGTGCACATGACGCGCGCCATGAGCGAACGTGTCGAACTGCTGAAAGAGTCCGAGGTCAGGATTTACGACTTCTAGGGTCTAGAACATTCCCGTTTCGAGACGGGCGGCTTCCGACATCATGTTGTGGTTCCAGGGCGGATCGAAAGTCAATTCGACCTCGACCTGCTCCACGGAGGGTATCAACTCGAGCTTGGAGCGCACGTCATCGACCAGAATGTCCCCCATGCCACAACCGGGCGCGGTCAGGGTCATCGTTACCGACACCACGCGGCGGTCCTGGTCATCACGGCTCAGATTGCAGCGGTAAACCAGGCCGAGGTCGACGATGTTCACCGGTATCTCCGGGTCGTAGACGGTTTTCATCTGCTCCCACAACAGGCTCTCCACGTCATCGTCGGTCGCACCGTCGGGCAGGCTCGGCGGCATCACCGGCTCCTTGCCGATGGCGTCGGCGTCGACTCCGGCGACTCGAAACAGGTTGCCGTCAATGAACACCGTGAAGCTTCCACCCAGGGCCTGGGTAATGTATCCCACCGTGCCGGCGGGCATGGACACCTGGTCACCGGACGGAATCATCACCACGTCACAGTCACGCTCGAAAGTGCAGGGTTGGCTGGTATGGGAAAACATCGGCTTTTAGATGTGGACGGAAGGCCGGCTTATCAAGATAGATCCGCGGACGGCAGGTGCGTTTCCGCCAAGGGCTCCAATAAGCCGAGGGCTTTGCGGTACACGCGCCGCTTGAAGGAAATGACATTGTCCACCGGGTACCAGAAATCCACCCACTTGTAACGGCAAAATTCCGGCTGTTCGCAATCATCCAGGCTGAAAGCGCCTTCGTCGGCAAGGAAGCGAAGCAGGAACCAGACCTGTTTCTGCCCGATGCACAACGGTTTACTGTGGTGACGCTGGTAGCGCCGCGGCAAGCGGTATCGAAGCCAGCCGGGCGTGGAACCGATCAGCTCCACGTGCTCGGGCCGCAGGCCCGTTTCCTCCTGCAGCTCCCGGTACATCGCCTCCACGGGCGTTTCATCCGAACGCATTCCACCCTGCGGGAACTGCCACCCGTCACTATTGGCCCGCTGCGCCCAGAAAACCCGTCTCTGGTCGTTCATCAGCACAATGGCCACATTAGGTCTGAAACCGTCAGGATCAATCATTTCCAGCGCTTGCCTGCCCGGATTGGGGCATGTGATACTTCCAAGTTCTTCTTTCCCGAAATGTTAATCGTTTCTATTCCATGATGCCAACAGCATATCGCCGACTGCTGTTTCTGCTGCTCGCAATGGCTTCCGCAACGGCCGTTGTGCTGTCCAGTGCGGTCGGCTCGGTCAACCTGGGCCTGGACGGCTGGTGGGCGGCGTTGACCGACCCGGCCGCGGATTCGGCTGAACTGGTCTGGCGCCTGCGGCTGCCGCGCGCGGCGGCTGCATGGACCGTCGGTGCTTTGCTGTCCCTTTCCGGCTGCCTGATGCAGGTTCTGCTGCGCAACCCGCTGGCCGATCCCTACATCCTGGGTGTTTCCGGCGGGGCCTCGTTCGCCGCCCTGCTCGGCATGACGCTGGGCATCTCCGCCGCTGCCCTCCCGGCGCTGGCCTGGAGCGGTGCACTGGTATCCATCATCATCGTTTTCACCCTGGCGCGCGGTGAAGGGCCTTGGAGCGGTGCGCGCCTGCTGCTGACCGGCGTCGTGACGG
Organism: Lysobacterales bacterium; assembly: GCA_050114495.1. Lineage (GTDB taxonomy): Bacteria > Pseudomonadota > Gammaproteobacteria > Xanthomonadales > SZUA-36 > JABDPF01. Next base: position 3,967 of record JASFSI010000117.1, read on the forward strand.
CTTCGGGCTGGGCGGCGCTGATCAGCCTGCTGTTGACCCTCGGCCCGGATGGCAGCCTGCGCGGCATGTTGTTCTGGCTGATCGGCGACTTGAGTTACTCGCAACTGCCCGCCTGGGGCGTGGTCATACTGACCCTGGTATTGATGGTGTGCATGGGCATGGCGCGCAGCCTGAACGTGCTGGCCATGGGTGAAACCACCGCCAGGCTGCTGGGCGAGCAGACTCGGTGGCTGCTCTGGCTGGTATACCTGCTCGCCTCGGTCCTGACGGCCACGGCCGTCTCCATTGCCGGAAACATCGGATTCGTCGGACTGATCGTCCCGCACCTGATGCGCCTGGTCGTCGGCTCTGATCACCGCGTGTTGTTTCCGGCGGCCGTCATGTTCGGCGGGCTGTTCCTGGTGTTGTCCGACACCCTGGCGCGCACGGTGATTGCGCCGCGACAGCTGCCGGTCGGCGTCGTTACGGCTTTGCTGGGCGTACCGCTGTTCCTGCTGCTGCTCAACCGGGCGAGGGTCAGGCAATGAGCTTTCTGCGCTGTGAATCGCTCGACGTCAGCATCGGCGGCATCCATGTCGTCAATTCCCTCGATTTCGAAATCGCTTCCGGCGAATTCTGGGGCTTGCTCGGACCGAACGGTATCGGCAAAACAACGCTGCTCAAATGCCTGGCGGGCCTGGATGAACCGGCATCGGGAAAGGTGCTGCTCGAAGGAGCGCCGATCGCCACGCTGCCGCGAAAACGCATTGCGCAAAAAATCGGCATGCTGCAGCAGCAAACCGTCTATGTATTCGACTCGACCGTGCTGCAGACCGCGCTGACCGGCAGGCACCCGCACCTCTCAGCCTGGGAGCGCGAGGGGGCGCAGGATACCCGCTTGGCCCGTGAAGCCCTGGCCTCCGTCGGCATGGCGAAACTGGCCGATCGCAGCGTGACGCGTTTGTCCGGCGGTGAAGCCCGGCGACTCGCTTTTGCGACGCTGATGGTGCAAGACCCGGAACTGATGCTGCTCGACGAGCCCACCAACCACCTCGACTTCAGGCACCAGGTACGGGTGATGCGCACGGTCGGCGACATGGTTTACGGGTCCGGTCGCCTCGCTTTGACCGCCCTGCACGACGTCAACCTGGCCGCCATGTACTGCAGCCATGTGCTGATGCTGTTCGGAGAGGGGGAGTGGCTGGGCGGGCCGGCCGTCGAACTGCTGACGAACGAGAATCTCGAGCGCTTGTACCAGTGCCCCGTCAGCGCCATCGACACGCCGGAAGGACGACGCTTTCACCCGGCGTTCTCACGCCTGCCCGACTGAAGCGCAAAGAGGCTCAGTCGGCAGGAGGCGCCTCAGTGCCGATCCTGTCGCGAAAGCGCTGGTAGATTTTTCCGAGCCGCCAGGCGCCCAGTCCCCATACGCCCAGGACCGGAACGAATATCCACGCGATGTGCGCCAGCGAGAAGCCGGCCGAAAGCAAACCCTTGAAGATCCAGCTCGCCGTGACGTCGCTTCCGCGGTAGACCACCGTGTCGATGAAATTCTTGCTCTTGTACCGTGTCTCGCGGTCCACCACCGTGAACAGCATCTCTTTTGCGGGACCCAGGACACCGTAGTTGAGCGACCTTTGCGCGACCTGGACGGCCGCAAACAGGACCAGCCCCATCGAACTGCCGAGAATCACCAGGCCACTGGCGAGCACCATCGGCACCATGGTCAGGGTCCCGGACATCCCGATGCGGGCGATCAGGCGCGAAGTGATGAAAAACTGGAACAGGAACGCCAGCACCTGCACCACCTGGTCCACCGTGCTGAAAAGCGACGTGCGCGCCTCGAAGCCGCTGACCTGTTGGTCCACCAGCACCGCCAGCCCGTTGAAC
>JASFSI010000118.1:0-5735 GCA_050114495.1 Lysobacterales bacterium
GGGCGCGACAGCGCTTTTGTCTACCGCCTGGACGTGGCGACAGAAGCAGCCCGGCGCCTGCACGGCCTGCGTTCCATCGGCCGCGTCTTCTACGCGATAAAGGCCAACGATCATCCGGCCCTGCTCGGCGCCCTGGCCGCAGCGGGCTGTGGTTTCGAATGCGTTTCCTGGAACGAGGTCCGCCACGTCCTGGAAAGCGTACCCGGCGTAAAGGAACAGGACCTGCTGTTCACACCCAACTTCGCGCCCAGGACGGAATACGAGGCCGCGCTGAAGTCGGGCGTGCAGCTGACCGTGGACAATGCCTGGGCCGTGCAGAACTGGCCCGGTTTGTTCGCGGGCAAATCCCTTTTTCTGCGGCTCGATCTCGAAGCCGGCTACGGCCACCACAAGAAAGTCGTCACGGCCGGTGCGGACTCCAAGTTCGGCATATCGCTTCAGGACATCGACGCGGTGATGGGCACGCTCAACGCACAGGGTGCTACCGTGACCGGCCTGCACACGCATACCGGCAGCGGCGTCACGGACGTCGATGTCTGGCGCGAGCAGCTGGAGCGGTTCGTCTCGGTGCTGCCGAAGTTCCCGGACGCCCGGGTACTGGACCTGGGGGGCGGGCTGGGCGTACCCGACCGGCCGCAAAAGGCAGCCCTCGATCTCGAGCGTTTCGACGACCTGCTCGAACGCACGCTGGGAGCTATCGACGTGGACCTGTGGCTGGAGCCCGGGCGCTACCTGGCCTCCGAGTGCGGCGTGCTGCTGGCGCGCGTCACGCAACTGAAATCCAAAGGCGACTACAACTACCTTGGCATCGCGACCGGGATGAACTCGCTGATCCGCCCGGCGCTGTACGGCGCCTACCACCACATCGTGAACCTGGACCGGCTTGAAGACGAAGCCTCCGTGACGTACCAGGTGGTCGGGCCGATCTGCGAATCGGGCGACATCGTCGGCGAAGACCGCAGGCTGCCTGCCTGCCGGGAAGGCGACGTCATGCTGGTGACGAACGCGGGCGCTTACGGCCGGGTCATGTCCTCTTCGTACAACCGCCGTCAACCGGCGGAAGAAATCATTCTCTGACCCGTTTCAGTCGTCGTTTTCGGCTTCGCTGACCCATGCCTCCGGCGGCGGGCAGGCGCATTGCAGGTTGCGGTCGCCGAACACGTTGTCCACGCGGCTCACCGCTGACCAGAACTTGTTTTCGTACAGGCCAGCCACCGGGTAGGCGGCCTGCGCCCGGTCGTAGCCGTGCGGCCAGTTGCCGGCGAGGTCCGCGGCGGTGTGCGGCGCCCACTTCAGCGGGTTGTCGTCCGCGTCCATCTTGCCTTCCTCGACGGCCCGGATTTCTTCGCGTATGGCCAGCATGGCCTCGATAAAACGTTCGATCTCGGACAGGGGTTCGCTCTCCGTCGGTTCGATCATCAGCGTTCCGGGCACCGGGAAGGACATGGTCGGCGCATGGAAGCCGTAATCGATCAGGCGCTTGGCGACGTCCTCCTCGGTAATGCCGCAGGACTCCTTGAACGGGCGGATGTCGATGATGCACTCGTGCGCGACCCTGCCGTTGCGGCCGGTATAAAGCACGGGGTAAGCCGGCGCCAGCCGGTGAGCGATATAGTTCGCGCTCAGGATGGCGACCTGGGTCGCTTTTTTCATGCCCTGGCCGCCCATCATGCTTATGTAGCTCCAGGAGATCGGAAGGATGCTGGCGCTGCCCCAGGGCGCGGCCGAAACGGCCGGGTTGCGGGCCGATGATCCGCCGATGTCGACAAGGGAATGCCCGGGCAGGAAAGGTTCGAGGTGCTTGCCGACACAAATCGGCCCGACCCCCGGACCGCCGCCGCCGTGCGGGATGCAGAATGTCTTGTGCAGGTTCAGGTGTGAAACGTCTGCACCGAATTCACCCGGCGCGGCGCAGCCGACCAGCGCATTGAGGTTGGCTCCGTCCAGGTAAACCTGCCCGCCCTTCTGGTGCACGATGTCGCAGATTTCGCGCACGTCTTTCTCGAATACACCGTGGGTGGACGGGTAGGTGATCATCAGCGCGCCAAGCCGTTCGGCGTGCTCTTCCGCCCGGCGCTTGAGGTCTTCCAGGTCGACGTTGCCGTCCGAATCACAGCCGACGACGACAATTTTCATGCCGGCCATGGCCGCGCTCGCCGGGTTGGTTCCGTGGGCGGACGAGGGAATAAGGCAGATATCGCGGTGGTGATCGCCGCGCGATTCGTGGTAGGCCTTGATGGCGAGCAGACCGGCGTATTCGCCCTGTGATCCCGCGTTGGGCTGCAGCGAGACCGCGTCGTACCCCGTGCACGCGACCAGCATTTTCTCCAGTTCATGAAACAGCGCGCGGTAGCCCTCGGTCTGATCCGCCGGTGCAAAAGGATGAATACTCGAAAATTCCGGCCAGGTGACCGGGATCATTTCGGTCGTGGCGTTCAGTTTCATCGTGCAGGAACCGAGCGAAATCATGGCGTGCGCCAGGGACAGGTCCTTGTTTTCGAGGCGTTTGAGGTAGCGCAGCATGTCGGTCTCGGAGTGGTAATCGCGGAACACCGGGTGCTGCAGGAATTTGCTGCTGCGCTGCAGGTTTTCGGGTATCGCGCTCCAGTCCGCACCGAGTTTGCGGTCGATCGCTTCCAGGCTGCGGACCGCACCGCTGCCGGCAAAGGCTGCGAGCAGGGCGTCCAGGTGGCCGCGCGTCGTTTTTTCGTTCACGCTGATGCCGATCACGCCCGCTTTGACCTGGCGCAGGTTGATTCCCGCCGCGCGGGCCCGTTCCAGGACAGCCTCGGCCGTTTCCTCGCCGACGTCGTAAACCAGCGTGTCGAAGTAATGCGCGTGACGGCAGCTGAAGCCGGATTCTTCCAGGCCGCTGGCCAGCAGGCCCGTCATGCGGTGAATGCGCATCGCGATTCGCTGCAGGCGTTCGGCGCCGTGATAGACGCCGTAGAAACCGGCGATAACCGCCAGCAGCGCCTGGGCCGTGCAGATGTTGCTGGTCGCCTTGTCCCGCCGGATATGTTGCTCGCGGGTCTGCAGGGCCATGCGCAGGGCGGTGCGGCCCCGGCTGTCCTGCGATACGCCGATGATGCGCCCGGGGATCGAGCGCTTGTAGGCGTCGCGGGTGGCAAAGAACGCCGCGTGCGGACCGCCGAAACCCATTGGCACGCCGAAACGCTGAGCCGAGCCGATAACCACGTCAGCGTCCATCTCACCGGGCGGCTTGAGCAGGACCAGGCTCATCAGGTCGGCGGCCACGGCGACCAGGGCGCCCTTTTCGTGCGCAGCCGCAATCGTGGCGCCGTGGTCAGGGACTTCGCCGTCAACACCCGGATACTGGAGCAGCAGGGCAAAAAAATCGCCCTCGTGGACGGCCGCTTGCGGTTCGGCAACGACGACCTCGATACCAAAGTAGCGAGCCCGGTTCTGGACCACGTCCAGCGTTTGCGGCAATACGGCCGGGTCCACCAGGAAGCGTGTCGATTTCGATTTCCGGTTCACGCGCTGCAGCATTGTCATCGCTTCGGCTGCCGCGGTGGCCTCGTCCAGCAGGGAAGCGTTGGCGATGGGCATTCCGGTCAGGTCACTGACCATCTGCTGGTAATTCAGCAGGGCCTCGAGGCGTCCCTGCGATATCTCGGCCTGGTAGGGCGTATAGGCGGTGTACCAGCCCGGGTTTTCGAGCACGTTGCGAAGAATGACGGGCGGCAGCACGGTATCGTGGTAACCCATGCCGATCATGCTGTGCATGACGCGGTTGCGGCCCGCGATTTCCCGCAATTGCGCCAGCGTGGATTCCTCGCTGATGGCGTCCGGCAGGTCCAGCGGTGATTCGCTCTGGATGCTCGGCGGAAGCGTGCTGGCGATCAATTCATCCAGTGAGGCGGCCCCGATCTCGGCGAGCATTTTTTCGATGTCGTGATCTCGCGGTCCGATATGGCGGCTGATGAAGTCTGCATTTCCTTCGAGGTCGTGCAGCGGGGAGGAGTCGCTGTGCTGGTTTCGTGTGTCGCTCATTTCGCTGATGCTCCGCTCGGAATGGGCCGGCGCTTGTATGGTGTTCGGGATGTGTATTTTAGGTGTATTGGGGCAAGTCGAACAGATATCCATGTCAGCATTCAGTCGCTTTTCGGCCGGGCGGCAGTGTTTCAGGGCAGCCGGGAGCGTGCCGGGATCCCGAACGGCCTGACAGCGCGGCGCAGGCCGCCTTTGGTCACGGCAAGTTTATTCAGCGGCAATCCCGGCGTAGAATCAGGCATCCCCGCTTTGAGCATCCGGATTTGCCGCCGATTTCTGAACAGGGGCGGCTCCTGCCGGGAGGAGATTCCTTGAGCGAAGTTGAACGTCACGAATTCCTGATATCCGGGCCGTCGACTCACGACGACGACCGTGATCGTATCGATGATCTCTACCACGCCGACGAAACGGAAGCTGTTGCGGCCCTGCTGGCCACGGCACGCCTGGAACCCGCGGTTGCAGAGCGGGTGAACGAGCGCGCCCAGCGACTCGTGCGCTCGGTGCGCGAGCGCAAGGAAGAGCGCGGTCTGATGGATGCATTCATGCAGCAATACGATCTCTCCTCGGAGGAAGGCGTGGTGCTGATGTGCCTCGCCGAGGCGCTGCTTCGCATACCGGACAAGGCGACCGCTGAGAAACTGATTTCGGACAAGCTGGGCGAAGCCAACTGGGAGTCTCACCTCGGCAAGAGTCCGTCGGTACTGGTCAATGCCTCCACCTGGGGCCTGATGCTGACCGGCAAACTCGTCGCGCTGTCCGAGGACGCGCAAAAAAGCATCAGGACGACCCTGAAGCGTCTGGCCAACCGCAGCGGCGAACCGGTCGTTCGCACGGCCATTCGCCAGGCCATGAAAATCATGGGTTACCAGTACGTGATGGGCCGCAACATCGACGAGGCGCTGGATCGATCGGAGGAGAAAGCGCATCGTCAATACCGTCACAGTTTCGACATGCTCGGCGAGGCCGCCCTCACGGCCCGGGACGCCGCCCGCTACATGGAGGCGTACCGCTCGGCTATCGAGGCGATCGGCCGGCGCGAGCGCCCCGAAAGTATTTTCGAGGCGCCCAGCATCTCGGTGAAGCTTTCCGCCCTGCATCCACGTTTTGAACAGGCGCAGCGACAGCGCGTGCTGCGGGAACTGACGCCGCGCCTTCTCGAACTCGCGCAGTTCGCGATGAGCAATCGCATGGCCATGACGGTCGACACCGAGGAAGCGGACCGCCTGATGCTGACCCTCGACGTCTTTTCCGCGGTCCTGCTCGACCCGTCCCTGAAAGGCTGGAACGGCCTGGGGCTTGCCTTGCAGACCTACCAGAAGCGGGCGCCGGCCGTCATTGATCTGCTGGCCGCGTTGGCGCAGCGATCGGGTCAGCGTATCCCGGTGCGCCTGGTCAAGGGCGCTTACTGGGACAGCGAGGTCAAGCACGCCCAGGTTGAAGGTTACGGTGGTTACCCGGTATTCACCCGCAAGGCCAATACCGACGTCAGCTACATTGCCTGCGCGAAAAAAGTCCTGGCCAACCGCCGGGCCTTCTACCCCCAGTTCGCCACGCACAATGCGCACACCATTGCCGCGGTAACCGAACTGGCCGGCGACCGCCTGGACTACGAGTTCCAGCGCCTGCACGGCATGGGCAAGGACCTCTACGGCGCGGTCATGCGCGAAAAGGGCTTCCATCACGCCTGCCGTGTTTACGCACCGGTGGGCCGGCACGAG
>JASFSI010000119.1:0-5725 GCA_050114495.1 Lysobacterales bacterium
GGGCCAGGCGCGCCATTTCGAGCTGCAGCCATGCGCGCTGACGAATGAAGTCCTCGTCTTCGAGGCTCATCCTGGCGCTTTCATCGGCCGTGCTGCGCCGCACGGTCACCAACCCGGAAAACGCGCTTTTCAAGGAGGCCCACCAGCCGTCGCCCTGCTGCTCCGCGACAGCGGCATTCGGCGCTGTTTCGCTGCGGAACGCCAGCGCGGGGATCAGCGCCTGCACGGTGTCCAGGCGGCTTGCGACTTCCACCAGGTCAGGTGTTTCGACCGCATCCAGCGCCCGGCGCGCCTGCGCGATTTCCTGCCGCACGCCAATATGAACCGGGCTGTTCATTGCCGCCAGGTGCATATCCGCAACCTCCAGCGCGTGATCGGCAGCCCGCGGATCGGAAAAGAGCTGCAGGCGTTCGTTGGCCAGCCTGAGCAGGTAATCCACTTCGGCCAGGTCAAGCTCTTCTCCGGCGCCTCGCTCGCGCGACGAAATACCCGTCACGGCCGCTTCTGCAGCCCTGAGCCGAACCTGCATGCTCTCGGCAGCAGCCTGCAAAGAACGGGCAATCGCGGTCTGTTCCGTCAGCGACTGGTCAAGCCGGGCCAGCTGCTTTCGATCCGTCTCCACCTGGCGTCTCAGCGCCTCGACAGCAGCACCCGGATCATCCGCGGTCACGGCCTCCAGTGAACCGCTTATCTGTTCGATGTCACGCGCGAGCATGGACTGCTGCGAGGCGAGTTGAGCGATTTCCGCCTGCATATCGCTGCCGGTGCTGCTTGCGACCTGCTGCATCTGCCACCAGGTCCAGGCCGACAGGGCAAGGGCGAGCGCGGCCAGCAGAATCGCGACGAAGATGAAAAAGGAATTGCCGCGCTTGCCGGAAGCGGCCTCTTCAGAACGTTTCGGCGGTGTCGATGCCTTTCCCGGGCCGGGCCCCTTGTCCTTGATGAGGCCTTTGTCGGTGGGATCCGTGCCTGGATTGCTGTTTTCGATGTTCACCCGGAGAGTCCTGCAGAATGACGGGAAGACAAGAGAATCCTAACCAAAACACCGTTCGGCTGCACGCTTTGTGGGCTGACTTGCATGTCGCTTACACGATATTTCGAATCGCGCTGGCAATCGCGGCGTTTCCGGGACCCTGCGCCAGGTGGATTCCGGCCGGCCCGAAGGCCCGCGCCAGCCGTTCCAGGCGGTCGGAAATGACCAGCCATTCGCCCTGGCATACACGAAACCAGGCGGCCGGAGAAAGGCGGTGGGACAAGGCCTTCATCGTGTTGCCGCTGGTCCAGACGGACAACACCCTGTCGGCGCTTTCCAGCCGCGCCAGGGCTGCTCGATCGAGCTGGGAAGGCTGTGATTGATAGACGTGGACCAGGCGCACATCGCAGCCCCGTTCGCGCAGCCCGTTCGCCAATTCCATGCGCCCGCCCGGGGCCAGCAGGATAAACGCCCTGCTGCCGGCCGGCCGCAGCTCCCGGTCGATTTCCGCGAGCAAGTCTTCGCTGGTATACCCGCCCTGCGCCCTGATGCCGACGCGCACACCGGCTTCCGCCAGGCTCTGTGCCGTCGCGGGACCGATCGCAGCGACCCGGGCGCGCGCCGGAATGTCCGCCGGAATCTGCTCCAGGCCGAAATGTACCGCCCGTGGACTGGTGAAGATCAGCAAGTCGCCGGGCTCGGCCGACACGAGCGCAGCAAAATCCTCGGGCTGTGCCGAGCGGGCATCCGCGGAAATGAAATCGAACGCCGGTTGCACGACCACGTCCAGTTCCAGGGGCGACAGCATCTGCCGCAGCTCCAGCGACTGTTCCATGGGGCGCGTCAACAGCGCGTGACTGAAGGCCATCCCTCAATCCTCGCGCAACGAGGCGATGATCCGGCCGGCGCCCTGTGCAAGAAGATCGCTTGAAACCCTCTCGGCAATCCGCTCGACATCCGCTACCGAACCGCTGCCCTGTGCGCGAATCACCTCGGCGCCATCGGGCGTGCCCACCAGCGCGTTGAGGTCCAGGCGATCGTTTTCCAGCGCAGCGTATACGGCCAGCGGGACCTGGCAGCTGCCCTCGAGGGCCGTGGCCACGGCGCGTTCCGCACGCGTCCGCAGGCTGGCTTCGGCATCGTTCAGCGGCGCCAGCAGTTCGCGTACACGGTCGTCTCCGCAACGGTTCTGCACGCCGATCGTGCCCTGTGTCGAAGCGGGCAGCCAGCGCGGCGGCTCCAGCGTATCGGTGATGTAGCGTTCGAGGCCGAGCCGCTCCAGCCCGGCGCAGGCCAGGATGATGGCGTCGTACTCGCCGGCCTCGAGCTTGCCGATGCGCGTATTCACGTTTCCTCTCAGGTCGGCGAGCTGCAGGTCGGGCCTCAAGGCCCGCAACTGGCACTGCCGCCGCAGGCTGCTGGTCCCGATGCGAGACCCGGCGGGCAATTCGTCCAGGCGCCGGCCGGACCGGTCCAGCAGGGCGTCGAACGGATTGGCGCGCGGCAGCAGCACTTCGACTTCCAGGCCATCGACCTGTTCGACCGGCACGTCTTTCATCGAGTGCACGGCAATGTCCGCCTCACCGTTCAGCAGGGCGCGTTCCAGTTCTTTGAGAAACAGTCCTTTGCCGCCGATCTGCGCCAGTGGCTGGTCCAGGATGATGTCGCCCCGCGTGACCATGGGCAGCAGCTCGACTTCGAGCGTCGGATGCGCTTCGCGCAGCAAGTGGGCGGCATGCTCCGCCTGCCACATGGCCAGCTGGCTTTTGCGCGTGGCGATTGTGATTTTCTGGCTCATGAAATCTCGTTCAGAAGTTTGCGAACCGCCGATACGTTACGGCGGCTGACCTCGGGTTTTCGTTCGGTACCGCTCAGCAGCACCTGGTTATGCCCTTCGGACGTGCGTTCCAGCCCCCTGATGTGCTTGCGTGACACCAAAGCGTTCCGGTGGATACGGAAAAAAAACGCAGGGTAGCAATTTTCGAGGTCGGTAAGTGAGTCGTCGACCACCGTCGTGCCGTTCTCATGCACGACCGTCGTGTACTTGTCCTCGGCGATCAGGCAGATGATGCGCCGGACCGGCGTCAGCACGACTTTTCCGCCAACCGTCGAGCGCAGGTAATGCTCTTCCTCTTCCGCCTGGCCGCCGCTGCCCAGGAAACGGGTCGCCTTTTCCAGCGCGCGTTCCAGCCGCTCTGCGCGAACCGGCTTGACCACGTAGTCCAGGGCTTCGACATCGAAAGCGTTCAGCGCCTGATCCTGGTAAGCGGTGCAGAAAATGACCGCCGGTGAGGCGCCGATGTCTTTCAGCGTGGCGGCGAGCGCCATGCCGTCCATGCCCGGCATCGATATATCCAGCAGCAGGATATCGGGCGAAAGTTCGCGAATTTTCTCCAGCGCCTCGGCACCGTTGATCGCTTCACCGGCCACCGAGCAGTCCGGAATGGCGCCGACCAGGCGCCTCAACCGGTCACGGGCGGGTTTTTCATCATCAACGATCAGAATATTCCACATAAGGCACCACCAATACCGCGTAGAATTGCTTGTTGTCCTTGTTGGTCAGCAGTTGCGCGCGCGAGCCGAAAGCAAAGACCAGGCGCTCCCGGATGTTCTCGATCGCGATACCGTGTCCGCCGGAAGCGTGTTCTTCCGGCGGCAGCGGGTTACCGATCGTGATCACGATCTGGTCGTCTTCGGCGCGGCCGTACACGCTGAGTTTACCGCCCTCTGCACGGCCCTGTATGCCGTGCGCCACGGCGTTTTCCAACAGCGGCTGCAGCAGCAGCGGAAGCACGGCCGCTCCGGGCGGCAGGTCCTCGACGCGCCACTCCACGGTCAGGCGCTCACCGAGCCGGCGCCGCTCCATGTCCAGGTACTGCGAGGCCAGGCGCAGTTCCTCCTTGAGCGGTATCAACTGGTCCGCAGGCCGCATGCTGCCGCGAAAAATGTCGGCCAGGTCCAGGGTCGCCGATTCCGCGTTTTCCGGATCGTCGTGCACCAGGCTGGCGATCGTGTTCAGGCTGTTGAACAGGAAGTGCGGCTGAATTCTCGCCTGCAGGGCCTGCACCCGGGCCTCGGACTGCGCCATCAGCTCGGCCCGCCACCGGGCGCGCATCACAAGGTAACGGAAAAACACCAGGGTGACCAACCCGACGGCGAACACGTTCTTGAATACGAACATGTAAACGTCGTCCTGCAGGGTGGCGAAGCCATTGATCCCGACAGAAATCCAGGCGGCGAAACTGAAGACCATGGACAGCACCAGCACCGTCATCCAGCTGAACACCCAGGCGCCGTCCGAGGTCAGGCGGACGGTCCAGCCGCTGAGCAGGCACAGCCCGGCAGCGCAGAACAGCGCCATCCACTGGGCATACAGGCTGGCCAGGGCGAGCCACCGCCAGCCCGGAAAACCGCCCGGGCCGAGCCCGACGAGGACGACCGAAACCTCCGTGATCACGATGACGGCCAGAAGCAGGCGCCATTCGCAGAACGTGGGCGGATACACGCTGCCAACCTGGGCCTCCCGTTCTTCCCGGGCGCGCTGCGTCAGGCTACGCATCAGAACCGCTTCTTGAGCCACGCAGCGATGTGCGATATCTCATCCGGGCAGACCGCGTGCTGCATCGGGTAGTCGTGCGCCTCGACGTCGTATGCCAGCGCGCGCAGGCTTTCGACCGCGTGGTGGCCCAGCGCGGCGGGCACTACCGGATCGCTGCTGCCGTGACCGGAAAATACCGGCAAGCCATGGTTGGCTTCGTGGCGCTCGGCTTCGAGCCGGCTCTCGAGCAGCAGGTAAGTGGACAGCGCGATCAGGCCGGCAAGCCGCTCCGGGTAACGCAGCGCGCACTGGATGGCGATGGCCCCGCCCTGGGAAAAGCCCGCAACCACGATGCGCCCGGCTTCGATTCCACGCTCCTGCTCCCGTTTCACCAGGTCGGCCGCCTGGCGGATACTCTCTTCGATCGCTTCCACGTCCTGGTCACGATCGATCTGCAGGGCCCGGATGTCGTACCAGGCCCGCATGCGCATGCCGCCGTTGACCGTGACCGGCCTGGCCGGCGCATGCGGAAACACGAAGCGGATGGACGGGCCACCCGGCCATTGAAAAAAGGGCACGATCGGCTCGAAATCGTGACCGTCCGCACCGAGTCCGTGCAGCCAGATGACTGCCGCCGTCGGCTCCGGGCCGGTCACGACTTCCACCGTTTCGAGTATCGGCCGGCCCGCCGCCGGGCTTCCGGCTGAATCGACTGTAATCATGTCGTATAGTGTATCAGCCCTTGCCCAGGACAGCCGCTAATGAAGTACGATCGCGAACCGTCAAAGCCGAACCGCAACACGCCGGTTCGCACCGCCGCCATCCTGGCCGCCATGCTCCTGGCCGTCTCGGCCTGCGGGCAGCGCGGACCGCTTTTTCTGCCCGATGATCCCGCCGCCGGAAAGGACGTAAAAAAGGACGCACAGCAGGAAACAAGGGACGACTCGGAAGGCGGCGTAAACAAGCCGGAATAGGCGGCCGTGGCGCTCGAATTTCATAAAATGCACGGCGCGGGAAACGATTTCGTGGTGATCGACGCCCGAAAACAGCAGTTTGATCCCACGCCGCAGCAGATCATCGCCATCGCCGATCGCCATTTCGGAATCGGCTGCGACCAGGTCATGGTGCTGCGGGAACCCGAGTCGAGCCGCCACCGCGTACGCTATGAGATCTGGAATGCCGACGGCAGCAAGGCCGGCCAGTGTGGCAACGGC
>JASFSI010000120.1:0-5634 GCA_050114495.1 Lysobacterales bacterium
TGGACCACGCCGCCACACTGGTGAACGAACGCCTGCCCATCCTGGCGGAAAGCTGACCGGGGCAGAAAAACCCCGCCCCGGCCGGTATTACTGGCACTCCAGCGTCTGGGTCAGCTTGATCACCTGGTCGGTACGGTCGACCGTGCCGCTCGGCGGCTGATCGAAACGGTAGTCGAGGCTCCAGAAACCACTCGTATCGCTGTCGAAACCGCGCTCGAGCGTGCCGACCGTCACGTAACCGACGTCCGCGGGAGCGCAAACGGCGCAATAACCGTGGAATTGCAGAATCGGAATCTCGGCAGCCAGCGGATCGTTGTTTTCCGGATCCTGGGCGAACAGCCAGCGCGGCCTTCCGTCGTCATCGAACAGGTAATGAATCTGCGTCTGCGTCCGGTCATTGACCAGGACACTGGCGCCGCCGAGCCCGGCGACACCCTTGAACCAGATGCCGGTGTAGCTCGCCGGGTTACCGCCGACCTGCGGACAGCCATAACCGCTCAGCGGCGTCATGCGCTCCGAGCCCGATTTGCCGTGCAGCGTGTAGGAGAACATGGCGTCCTCACGGGACAACTGGGTCACCGAAAGGCTGCCGACGGGGGCGAGTTTCTGATCGGTGCCGTCGTTCGTGACGCGCAGGATGTCCGTGCTCCAGATGTTGCCGCCATTGGACGGCGCGCCGGCGATGTACCAGGCGGGCAGCCCGTCTTCGTCGTAGGTGTACCAGATCAGGGCCCGGTCGCTGCCGCCCCAGTTGTAGTCGTAACCCTGGCCGACGGTGGGCCGGGAGGCCGGGAACCAGAGACCGCGATGGGTGTCGAGCGGCTCGCCCTGGAACTGGACCTCGGCCGAAATTGCCACGGAAACGGGTGACGCCGAGCCGTTCTCGACCACGGCGTACCAGCGTCCGGAACTCACGCCTCCGGTCAACTGGATGATCGGCCCGAGACCGCCGGCGCCGGAAGCCGACGCGGCGGCTGAGCCGCTGGCCGCAACCGTGAACGGCGGATTCACCAGCACGGCGTCGAAATCCATGCGCACGAGTTCCAGCGACAGCGCGTTGGACTGGTCGGCCGTCGCACCCTGAGCGCTGACCGTCAGGCTGGAAGCCCCGGGCGGCACGTCGATAAAGACGCGATCGTGCCGGCCGTTGCCGGCCAGCGCAAGACCGTGGGTTTCGCCGTTCATCAGCGGAAACGTGCTGGCGGCGGCAACGCCGCTGCGCGTCAGTTCCACCGGAACGATGCCCACACCGTTGGGCAGGTCACTGCTGGCGCCGATACCGACGGCGCCCAGCCAGGTTTCACCGGGCGTGGCGCTGAAGTTGTCCCAGCTGACCTGGACCGGGAAAGACTCGTTCTGCTGCGCGATGCCCGGGCCGCTTGCGGCCAGGCTGCCGCTCGGTTCCACGGCAGCGTGCAACAGGGTCATGTCATCGCCCTGGGCATTGGTGCCGGTCCAGTTCTGCACCAGGATCCAGTAATTTCCGGGCGGCAGATCGTAGAGATCGCAGCGTTCCAGGTCGATCGGCGTGGTGCTGCTGCACAGCTCTTCCCACTCGTCGGCCTGGCCGTCACCGTCTTCGTCGCGACCGACGAAGAGATCGAGGTCCTCGGCCGTGGAGGCCAGGGTCTCGGCGTAAAGCCACAAGGCGCCGTCGGGAAGGTTGTGCCATCGCGTGAACACGCCCTGGCCGCCGTCGTAGGGATCATTGAAACTCGGGTCCTCGACATGCCGCTCGGTCACGCGTTCCACGCGTACCGGCCCGCCGGCGGTGAAGGTCGCGTCCTGAAGGGCCACCAGCCCGGAAAGCCCGAACACCGTCGAACCGCCGTCGCTGTCGGTCGAAATCGGCCACAGGTCCGGCAGGTCACCGCCGTAGGAATTGACCGTGACCGTCAGGTAGATATCCGATGACCCCGGCGCACTCAGCCTGACCCGCCCGGAGACCCAGTCCCCGACGATGCCGCTGCCGGACAGGTCCACGGTGACACTGAGAGGCTGACTCGCACCGTCGGCAAGACTGAAGTTCGCGGGATTGATCGTGACATCGACACCTTCCGGAAATCCGACCGGCGTGGCGACCCAGTCACCCCCGCCCATCATGTCGGTCACCGTGCGCGTGAAAACGCAGCTGGACTGGCATTGCGACTCGACGAGCCCGGGAAGATTCAGCGCACCGGGATCGCCGCCGAAATTCGGGTTGGCGGATACGAATTCAGCACTGCTCACGTCAAGGAACAGCCCCGCGTTGGCCGCCTCGTCCAGCTGGGGCCGCCCGGCCCCGGCCTGCTGGGTCGTCGCCGGGTCTCCGTTCTCGTCCTTGGCCAGTTCCTGTGTCGCCGTCGTCTCGATCGCGGAAGCGATCTGGCTCACCGTCCAGTCCGGGTGCACGGACTTCAGCAGCGCTGCCGCACCCGCAACGTGCGGCGAGGCCATCGAAGTGCCGCTCAGGATCAGGAAACCGTCACCCTGGTAACCGGCCGCCAGGATTCCGGTTCCCGGCGCGATCACGTTCGGCTTGAGCGTATCCTGCACCGGCTCCGGCGCGGGCCCGCGCGAACTGCTGAAAGAAAGCTGGTCAGCTGCATCGTCGAACTGCGCCAGCACCAGGTTGGAAATCCGCGCCATGTGGTTGCTGCCGCTTTCCAGCCAGGTGCGCAGCGCATCGCCGTCTTTCGCACCGACGTGCGATGCCGGCAGACAGTGCTCGTCGGAGACAATGGATTCACCCTGCTCTTCCGTATTGGCCAGGATAAAGCCCCCGGCGCCTGCCAGCAGCAGGTTTTTGCCTTTCTCAACGCGCCCGTACAGGCCGCGGTCGCAGACCACGATTTCGCCGTTGAAGGGCTGCTGACCGTCCCAGGGGTTGCTGGCCCCGGTGTTGGTATTACAGCTTGGCTGCAGTTCCGGGTCGCCGACGCCGCACAGCGGATAACCGTAATCCCTGGCATGCACGATGGGACGCGTGGAAAGGCCGTCGGTCAGGCTGGCCCCGACAATTCCCTCGGGCGCCGGCGTGTCGCCGCCGCTGAAGTTTTCCACGCGCGTGGCGAGTATGTGGTCATGGGTCGCATTACCCACGGCCATGATCCAGGGCGCGATGGCCGGTGAAGACACGGTTGCCTCGTTGGGACCCGTGTTGCCCGCGGAAGAAACAACGAAGATGCCCGCCGCACGCGCCGCAAGGAAAGCGCGGTCGGCTGAGTTCGAGACCCACGGATCGCGTGCATCGCCGCCGATCGAGTAGTTGATCACGTCGACGCCGTCGGCGATGGCCTGGTCGATGGCCGCCGCGATGGCCGTGTTGAGACAGCCTTCGCTCTCCTCGGAGTACGGCTCGCCCATGTAGCAGACGCGGTAGGAAACGAGGGTGGCCCGCGGCGCCACGCCGCTGATCGTCGTCTGAATCGAACGGTTGACGGTGACGTCGGTCGGCGCACCGGCCGCGATGCCCGCGGTATGGCTGCCGTGGCCATTGTTGTCGATACCCTTGGTGTTTTCTTCGACCCAGTCCTCGGTGTTCGGATCGTCTTCGACGAAATCGTAAACGCCGACGACCTTGTCGTTGCACTGCACGTCCGGGTCACTGCAGTAGCCCAGGTAGCGACCGTAGGGGTTGGTGTAGGCGTAGTTGGAGTCCGAAAAGCTCGGATGATCCAGGTTGATGCCCGTATCGATATTGGCGACGATCACGCCTTCTCCGCGCGCGGCGGGAAAGCCGGCATCCCCGTTCCACAGGGCTTCTGAACCCAGCCACTGCGGCCCGGCATAGGTTTCCAGGCGGAACACCTGTTCTTCCGATACCGCGCTGACCAGCGGTGATTGCGCGAGCAGCGCCGCTTCTGAGGGCGTCAGGTGCAAAGCCATGCCGTTGAGCGCGTTCCGGTAGCGGTGCGTCTCCTTGGGCGTGCGGCCCAGCAGGTTGCGGAGTTCCCGGCGAAAAGCCTGGTGACGACTGTCCAGGAAGCGCAGGTAGGCGACCGACTCGGTGCTGCGAGCGTCGAGGCGCTTCCTGTTGGCCAGCTTCGGCATCGTCGCGGTCAGGCGCGAGAGACCGTCGGGTGTTTCGGCTGACAGTTCCCGGCCGTCATAGAGCGCCAGGGGCAGGTCGTTCAATTCGACGATATAACGCTTGTAGCCCAGGCCCTGGCTGCCACCGTCCTGGGCGGCATGGATCGTGACAGCAGCCATGAGCGCTGCCAGCAAGGCGGACAGCCGGATCAGGTTTCTTGTTGCTTTCATATATCTTTCCGTCAACTCTTTCATCCGTGACTGCGCGCCGGGCTGCGCATGGTCACCAACTCTTCCGCAGCGGTCGGGTGAATACCGATGGTGCAGTCGAACTGCTCCTTGGTCAGCCCCGACTTCACCGCCACCGCAAACCCCTGGACGATTTCCGGCGCATCCGGCCCGACAACATGCAGACCAACTACTTTCTGACTCGCCTTGGCCACGATAAGTTTCATCAGGGCTTTTTCTTCGCGCCCGGAGAGCGTGTGCTTCATGGGGCGGAACTCGGACAGGTAAACGTCGATCGGCCCGATATGGATTTGCGCATCCTCTTCCGTGTAGCCGACCGTCGCCACCGGCGGCTGCGTAAACACCGCCGAGGGAACGTACTCGTGGTTCACCGGGCGGTGCATGCCGCCGAACTCGTTATCGGCGAAGGAATGGCCTTCGTAGGTGGCGACCGGGGTGAGGTTGACGCGGTTGGTTACGTCACCGACCGCGAAGATATTGGAAACGCTGGTTTGTGAACATTCGTTCACGGGAATCTGGCCCCCGGCCCTCACGTCGAGGCCGGCATCGAGCAACCCCAGCCCGCGAACATTGGGCACGCGGCCGGTCGCGTAAAGAACGACATCCGTATCGATCGATCCGCCGGTGTCGAGAGCCAGCCCCAGGCCGTCGGCTGATTTCTCGATGGCGCTGACGTTCGTTTCCAGGCGTACCTCGATGCCGCGCTCGACCTGTCCCCGGGTGACCACGCGCCGCACATCGCTGTCAAACCCGCGCAGCAACGCGTCACCGCGGTAAACCTGTATGACCTCGCTGCCGAGACCGGCGAAAATGCCGGCGAATTCGCAGGCGATGTAGCCGCCGCCAACCACCGTTACGCGGGCCGGCAGTTCGTCGAGGTGAAAGGCTTCGTCGGACGTGATGGCATGTTCGATACCCGGAATTTCGGGTTTCCAGGGCCGGCCGCCGACCGCGATCAGGATCTTGTCTGCAGTGACCTTTTCATCACCGACCCGGACCGTGTGCCGATCCAGCAGCACACCGCGTTCCTCGTACAGCGTGACGCCGGCGTTCGAAAGCAGGCCGAGATATATCTGGTTCAGGCGGTCGATTTCCCGGTCTTTCGCCCGGATCAGGTCCGGCCAGCTGAAGGTCGTTTCACCCACGGTCCAGCCGTAACCTGCCGCGTCCTCGAAGTCGTCCGCAAAATGTGCAGCGTAAACCAGCAGTTTCTTGGGAACGCATCCGCGGATCACGCAGGTGCCGCCGACACGGCTTTCCTCGCAAATGCCCACTTTCGCGCCGTGCCCTGCCGCGATGCGCGCCGCCCGAACGCCGCCCGAACCGGCGCCGATAACAAAGAGATCGAAATTAAATTTGCTCATATTTGTTTTC
>JASFSI010000121.1:0-5594 GCA_050114495.1 Lysobacterales bacterium
GCACTACTTCCAGTCGGGTGGCGTACCTCCCTGGTTGCGACTTGGAATTCCCCTCCTGTACTGGGATGATGAGCCGGTCGCCCTCGGCGACTGGGTGCTCGGCCACCGCCTGCAGGATTGGCTCGGCGGAAACGGTCTCACCCTCGAATGGCAACCCGTCGATCCCGCCCTGCGTTTTGTTCGGGATCGCTGCAAGCAACAGGCATGGACATGACCGATAAAAAAACGAATTTTCCTGATTTCGAAAAATCGCTCGAAGAACTCGAGTCGCTCGTGGAGCAGCTCGAGTCAGGGGAACTGAGCCTTGACGATTCTCTCAAACAATTCAAACGCGGGGTCGAACTGACCCGGCATTGCCAGGCTGTACTGGAAAAGGCGCAGCAGACGGTGGAGAAACTCGTCGACAACGACGACGAATCATCCGCGGTACCCATGGATGAAGATGACTGACCACGCCGCACTGATTGCGACCTGGCAGCAACGCTTCGACCGCGTGCTGGAACAGCGCTTGCCTGGCGAGAAAGAAGAGCCCGCCGCGCTGCACCGTGCCATGCGCTACTCGGCGCTGGCGGAAGGCAAGCGTTTTCGGCCCGTGCTGGTATACGCCTCCGGACGGGCCCTGGGCGTGGCCGAAGAGGCCCTGGATCCGATCGCAGCGGCCATCGAGATCATCCACGCCTATTCGCTCATTCACGACGACCTGCCGGCCATGGACGACGATGACCTGCGACGGGGCCATCCGACCTGCCACAGGATCTTCGGCGAAGCGGCTGCGATTCTCGCAGGCGACGCACTGCAGGCGCTGGCCTTCGACGTGCTGGCCCGCGAGCTTCCCGCTGACCGGCCCAGCAGTATCGCGATCATTCGCCTGATCGCGGGTGCCTGCGGGTCGACCGGCATGGCCGGCGGCCAGGCGATCGATCTCGGCGCGGTCGGCAAGGTCATCAGCATCGATGAACTGGAAACCATGCACCGGCTGAAAACCGGGGCGCTGATCCGCGCCGCGGTGGTCGCACCGTGCCTGGTCGCGGGCATCGACGAAACGGTTCGGCACAACATGGAAACGTACGGCGACCGCACCGGGCTGGCCTTCCAGGTGCACGACGATATTCTGGACGTCACCGGCGACAGCAGCCTGACCGGCAAGAATACGCTCGCCGACGAAGCCCTGCACAAGCCGGCTTTTCCATCCATCCTCGGCCTCGACGCCTCGCGTCGGCGCGCTCGTGACCTGCGGGACCAGGCGATCGCCTCACTCGCGAAAATTCCCGGCGACACATCGACGCTGGCGTGGCTGGCCAACTACGTAATCTCGCGTGACCGATAGCTTCGCGGGGAATTGGAAAGTAAAATGGATCGGATGAATACGCAGCAATACCCCCTGCTCAGCAAAATCAGTTCACCGGCCGACCTGCGGGCGCTCGACGAGGAGTCACTGCACGAGGTTGCCGATGAACTTCGCCGTTACCTGATCGAGTCGGTCGCGGTCAGCGGAGGGCATTTCGGTGCCGGGCTGGGCTGCGTTGAACTGACGGTTGCGCTTCACTATCTTTATGAAACCCCGCACGATCGGCTTGTCTGGGACGTCGGTCACCAGGCCTATCCGCATAAAATCCTGAGCGGACGAGCCGACAGCATTACCACCATCAAGAAAATGAAGGGCCTGGCGCCGTTTCCGAAGCGCGAGGAAAGCGAGTACGACACCTTCGGCACCGGGCACTCCTCGACCTCGATCAGCGCGGCGCTCGGCATGGCCGCGGCGTCTGCCTGCCGGGGCGAAGACCGCCGCTGCGTGGCCGTGATCGGCGACGGCGCGATGACCGCCGGCATGGCCTACGAAGCGCTGAACCACGGCGGCGACCTCGACCGCAACCTGCTGGTCATACTCAACGAAAACCAGATGTCGATTTCCCCCAACGTCGGTGCAATGACCAAGATGCTCGGCCGGCTGATGAGCGGTCCGACGGTCACCGGCATCCGGGAACGCAGCAAGGCCATGATGCGCAGGGATTCCAGGACCTGGCGTTTCATGAGCCGCTGGGAAGAACACGTCAAGGGCATGGTCATGCCCAGCACGCTGTTCGAAGAGCTCGGTTTCAATTATCTCGGCCCCATCGACGGCCACGACCTGCCCACGCTCATCCGCACGATCCGCACGGCTCGTGAAGTGGACGGCCCCAACCTGCTGCACATCATCACCGAGAAAGGCAAGGGCTACGCTCCGGCCGAGGAAGACCCGGTCAAGTACCATGCCGTCGGACCGTTCGACCCGGAAAAGGGCGTCATCGGCTCGCCTGCAAGCGGCAAGCCCGCGCCGACCTATACCGAGGTCTTCGGCCAGTGGCTGTGCGACATGGCGGAACAGGACGCATCGTTGCTGGCGATCACCCCGGCCATGCGCGAAGGGTCCGGAATGATCGAATTCAGCCGGCGTTTCCCGGAGCGCTTTTTCGATGTCGGCATCGCCGAACAGCACGCCGTGACGCTGGCAGCCGGCATGGCCTGCGAGAACGCGAGACCGGTGGTCGCGATCTACAGCACG
Source organism: Lysobacterales bacterium (assembly GCA_050114495.1). Taxonomy (GTDB): domain Bacteria; phylum Pseudomonadota; class Gammaproteobacteria; order Xanthomonadales; family SZUA-36; genus JABDPF01. Next base: position 2,543 of record JASFSI010000121.1, read on the forward strand.
TTCCTTCAGCGTGCTTACGACCAGCTGGTTCACGACGTCGCCATCCAGAACCTGCCGGTCCTGTTCGCCATCGACCGTGCCGGGCTGGTCGGTCCGGACGGCCCCACCCATGCCGGCAGCTTTGACCTCAGCTTCATGCGCTGCATTCCGAACCTGGTCATCATGGCGCCTTCGGATGAAAACGAATGCCGGCAGATGCTCTACACCGGCTTTCAGCACGACGGCCCGGTGGCCGTTCGTTACCCGCGTGACCGCGGCCCGGGCGTGAAAATCGAAGAAAACCTCGAAGCGCTTCCGATCGGGCGCTCGCGCCTGTTGAAAAAAGGGCACGGAACCGCACTGCTCGCATTCGGCAGCATGGTTGAAACCTGCAGGGCGATCGCCGAACAGATCGGCGCGACGCTGATCGACATGCGTTTCGTCAAACCGCTGGACCGAGAAGCCATTCTCGAGGCCGCCGCGGGGCATGAGCGGCTGGTTACCATCGAGGAAAATGCCGTCGCGGGCGGTGCCGGCAGCGGAGTCAACGAAATCCTGGCCGCCAATGAAGCCGGCGTACCGGTGCTGAACATCGGTATCCCGGACCGCTATATTCAGCACGGCACCCGGGCCGAATGCCTGAAACTGGCGGGGCTCGACGCACAGGGCATCCTGGAGCAGATCCAGGCTTTCTCGGACTCCGGGCCGGCAGCCGACGTGCGTCAGAACGCGGTCAGCTGAGCTTTCAGGCCAGGACTTTCATCTGCCGGTCGTGCAGCCGGGACAGCAGCAACAGCGCCAGAACCGCGCCGGTCAAAGCCAGGAACATGTCGGACTGCGTGTCCCATGCATAACCCTGCGTGCCGAGAAACGCTTCGGCCCCCTCACCCGACAGCAACGCCACCCACCACTCGATCAACTCGTAGAATGCGCTGATTGCGAGGCAGACGCACACCACGATAAAAAATAGCCAGCCGCGCCGGGCGACGACCCGCTGTCGAAGGAGAATTTCACGCGCGACGATGGCCGGCACGAAGCCCTGCGCGAAGTGGCCCAGCTTGTCGTAGTTGTTGCGCGCCCCGCCGGTCCACTCCATCACCCAGTCACCCAGCGGCACCTCGGCGTAGGTATAGTGACCGCCGATCATCAGGACCACGGCGTGGAAGAGGATCAGCCAGTAACAGAGCGCGGTTAAGGGAAAGCGGCTGCGCGTCGCGGCCAGGATGACGAGCGCCAGCAGCGCAGGCAGAACCTCGAGCCACCAGGTGACCCGGTCATGAGGATTCCAGGCAGACCAGCCCAGGACCAGGAAAAACAGCGCGAGCCAGGCCCCGGTTTTTGCGTCCGGCCGCACTCAGTCCGTTTCCTGCACCCGTACCGCCAGCACGTCGCAGGCCGAGCCGTGAAGGACTGAATTTGCCGTCGCCCCGAGCAGCAGCTGCACGCCTCTCTGGCCGTGCGTGCCGAGCACGATCAGGTCGATGTCGTTGGCTTCCGCGAAGGCATGGATCTCACGCGGCGGCGAACCATTCACGAAGTGCCGCCTGTCCGATGGAATGCCATGCGCTTCTCCGAGGGAGTCGAGTTTTTGCCGCAATTCGGAACGAAGATTTTCTTCGACTTCGTCCATGCCGACAAACACCGGTCCATAAGGAACCACGCCCATGTAGACTGAATCCATCGGTTCCTGAACGTAGATCAGGTGAATTTCACCCCCGCTGTCCGCAACGCCCAGGGCGCGTTCGATGATCACGGACGATTCGCTGCTCAAGTCGATCGCGACCGCGATTTTTCGGTATCCGGACATAGCTACCTCCTCGAATTTAGCGTGTCTGACAATTGCTTCCACCATTTTAGACCATGCGGGCATAGAATATATTCAAGCCTTCACGACGAGACCAGGACTACCCCATGAACGGAAGACCTGAAGAGCGGGCTGCGAACGTTCCCCGGCGAATGCGGGCCATGCGGTTTCACGAAATCGGCCCGGTCACCGAGGGTCGGCAAGCGCTGAGATGCGATGACACGGAGACACCGCAACCCGGGCCGCGAGAAGTCCTGATACGGGTCGATGCCTGCGGTGTCTGCCACACCGAACTGGACGAGATCGAAGGCCGTACACCGCCCCCGCAACTGCCGATGACCCCGGGCCACCAGGCGGTCGGAAGGGTTGTTGATGAAGGGCCGGAGTGCCAACTCGGGCTCACCGGCCGGCGTGTCGGAGTCGCCTGGATTCATTCCGCCTGCGGTGAATGCCGCTGGTGCCGCAGCGGCAGGGAGAACCTGTGCCCGGATTTCGTGGCTACCGGACGTGACGCTCCGGGTGGTTACGCGGAGTTCATGACGGCCCCCGAGGCCTTCGTGCACGAACTGCCCGCGGGCATCGAAGACCTGGAAGCCACCCCGCTGCTGTGTGCCGGTGCCGTCGGCTACCGCGCATTGATGCTGTGCCAGCTGGAGAACGGACAGTCGCTCGGGTTGACGGGATTTGGCGCGTCAGGCCACCTGGTTCTGCAGATGGCCGCACACCTTTACCCGGATTCGCCCCTGTACGTTTTTGCGCGCAACGAAAAAGAACAGGCCTTTGCCAGGGAACTCGGAGCGCACTGGGCCGGGGGAACGACGGAAAAACCGCCCGAGCCCGTCGATGCCATCATCGATACGACACCGGCCTGGCTGCCCGTCGTGGCGGCGATGGAAGCGCTGGCGCCCGGCGGACGACTGGTGATCAACGCCATTCGCAAGGAAGCGGGTGATCGCGGGCAACTGCTGGAAATCGATTACGACCGCCACCTGTGGCGTGAAAAGAACCTGTGCACGGTCGCCAACGTCACGCGCCGCGACGTGCGCGAGTGCCTGGAACTGGCCGCGGTAATACCCCTCAGGCCCAGCATCGAATGCTACGCGCTCGAAGAGGCCGGCCGGGCGCTGCTCGAAATGAAGCAGGGCCGGATTCGCGGCGCGAAAGTCCTGCGCATGGCGCGGGACTGAGCGAACGGTCGTCTCAGTAGGGCGCCACGAAGGCGTCCGGAAGATACTCGGGAACTGTCCAGCTGCGGACTTCATCCGTGTC
>JASFSI010000122.1:0-5557 GCA_050114495.1 Lysobacterales bacterium
CATGGTCCGTGATCAGCCTGATTTTTCTTTTGGCCCTGATGTACCGTGAGAGTGCGGCAGCGTTGCTCCCCCTGGCGGCTGCCTGCCTGTGGTTTAGCAGCGACAAACCCTGGCTGCATCGCATCCGGGAGTGCCTGCCCGTACTGTTTCTGCTGTTGCCGCTCGCGCTCTATTTCATCCTGAGGACGAACGCCTTCGAGATACCGGCAGACCAGACAGCGCAGGCCATCGGGGCGATGGGTGGGGACCGGCCGCCGGAAGTGCCTGCAGCCGGAAATAAGGTCAGCCGGGATGTTCTGGATGCTGCGGGGATCGTCTTGATTGACCCGTCAAAGATGGCGAGCGTGGTTGCGCTTTGGTTCGATGCGCTTCGCCTGATGGTCTGGCCTCAGCCGCTGCTGGTTATACGGCAACCGCCAGACACGTCTTTTGGGTTGGCGTTCGCCATCCAGGCCATGCTTTTCGCCCTGGCACTCCTGGCTGCGGTTCGGAAGCAAACGGTATTTCTTTTCGGGCTGGTCTTTTTTTACCTTGCGATCCTTCCCTCCAGCCGGATTGTTTCGGAAGGTTCTTTACCGCCGTTGTTGATGGACCGCATGCTTTACCTTCCCTCGATCGGGTTGGTGATGCTGCTCGCCGCTGCACTGGCAGGCCTCTCCCGGCGCGTCACGCCTCGTGTTTCACTCGCCGCCGGGTTATTGATTGTCGCCCTTCTTGTTCCGGTAACCTGGGGGCGAAATCATGAATGGTCGAGTGATCTCGGTTTGCTGCAGGCAGATTTTGCAAGGAACCCGGTGGATAATCGCTTGCTGATCTCCTTGATCAATTCACATGCTCGTGCCGGAAACCTGTCCTCGGCAATCGAACTTTGCGAGTCTGACCCGGGTCGGATCGACAAGACCTTTCTCCTGCATCGGGAATGCGCCAATGTCTACATGGCGCGTGGAATGCCGGAGCAGGCAGAACGGCTGCTGCTTGAGGCTGTCGAGAAGAGACCGAAACTTTCCTGGGTGCACTTCAATCTCGGAATCGTTTACGCGAGAACGGGCCGGCGGGATCTCGCGCGTGAACACTTCGAAATATCGCTGGAAAGGGAGCCGCTTCCATTTTTGCGCGAGATGATCCAGGCCACGGCGCTGTTGGAACTTTATCCCGGGGATCGATACCGCCAGAAGCAGGCACGAGCACATCTCGAACGTGCTCTGGAGATTCAACCTCGTGCTATCCAGGCCCGGCAACTGCTCGAGCAACTCGAGGGGCGGCCCTGAGGAACAGGGCCGACGAGGGCTGATCTCCCGATTGAAGTTTTTTCAGTCCAGCCAGCCGCGTGCTTTTGCGACCTGGTTGATGCTTTGATAGGTGAGTTTTGCCGCGGCAAAATCCGCCGAATGTAAACCATCCCGCGGGGCCAGTTCGGTTATGTCCAGCCCCCTGACCGTCGCTGTTTCCGCAGTTGCCCGTACGATCGCGCAAGCCTGCCACCAGGACAAACCACCCGGCTCAGGTGTGCCGGTGGCGGGTATGACCGAGGGGTCCAGGCCGTCCACGTCGATGGTCAGGTACACGTCCCGGCCATGCAGAAACTGCCGAAGCCGCTGCAGATAGCCGCCGCTGCTGTCGGCCGATATTTCGTCCGCCCAGAATACGCGGATCCTCGGGTCGCTCTCGATCAGCTGCATTTCCTCGGGGCATACAGACCGGGTTCCGAGCAGCACCAGGTTTTCGACGCCCTCGTCAAGCAGGCGGCGGCTGATGCAGGCATGCGAAAAAGCATCGCCGCCATACTCGTCCCGCAGGTCGGCGTGGGCGTCGATCTGCACCAGCGTCAGGGGCTTGTCGAAGGCTTTCTGCGTGCCGCGAACGAGACCGACGGTGATCGTATGTTCTCCGCCGAGCCCAGCGACAAGGCGCTCCGGGTCGTACAGTTTTTCTGCCAGGGCGGCGAGGGCGCTGACGTAATCGCGGCCCGCCAGGCCCGGCGGTGAATAGGCCGGCAGGGTCTCGATACCGTATTGCAGGCAAGCCTCGCCACCGACCGCACGATCATAGAGTTCGACCTGCGTGGAAGCGGCCAGGATGGCGCCCGGTCCATCGGCGGTGCCGCCTTCGTACGACACGGTTGCTTCGTAGGGCAGAGGAAGAATCCGGCAGCGCGGCGCGGTATCCGTCCCATGGCTCTGAACATCAAGGAAATTCAGGCTGGCTTCATTCATGGCTGCTCCCTCGTTGTCGAAGCGCTCACCATCCGAGCACGAAAGCAAACACCAGCGGGGCGACAATCGAAGCGTCCGATTCTATGACGAAGGAAGGCGTTTCGGTGTCCAGCTTGCCCCAGGTGATCTTTTCCGATGGAATAGCGCCCGAATACGAACCGTAAGAAGTGGTGGAGTCGGATACCTGGCAAAAGTAGGACCAGTAGGGACACGGCAAGGCCAGATCCTGGTGGATCATCGGTACAACGCAGATCGGGAAATCACCGGCAATGCCGCCGCCGACCTGGAAAAAGCCGATCCGGCCCGTCGCCTCGTCGGCCTCGATGGCACGGTTGCCGCAAGGCTCTCCGGTCTTTGTCAGCTCCGCAATCGGCACCCCCATTGTGGTGGTAACGTAGAACTCTGCGAGACTGGCCATGTACTCCGGCCCGGAGCGCACCAGGTGATAACCGGACAGGTCTCCGTTGATCACGTGGGCAACAAAAATGTTTCCCAGGGTCGAGTCTTCCCAGCCCGGCACGAACATCGGCAGGTTCTTCTCCGCAGCCGCCATCAGCCACGAGTCTTTCGGGTCGATCTGGAAATCCTCCGCAGCCAGCCGCTCTGTCAGCAGGCGGTACAGGTACTCATGCGGAAAGTAACGACTGCCGTCTCGATCGGCTTCCTGCCACAATTCAAGCACCTGCCGTTCAATCACGCGAAACGCCTTGTCTTCCGGTATACAGGTATCGGTCACGCGGTTCAGCCCAGACAACTCGAGTTCTTTTTCGTCCTCGCGGTGCATGTTGCGCCAGTTCGGGATGCGAACGTAGTGATCATGCGCCACGAGGTTAAAGACATCCTCCTCCAGGTTGGCGCCCGTGCAGGTGATGGCGTGGACCTTGTCGCTTCGAATCATTTCCGCGAGTGAAAGACCGAGTTCGGCGGTCGACATGGCGCCGGCAAGTGTCACCATCATCTTGCCTCCACCTTCAACCAGTTCCCGGTAGGCGGTTGCGGCCTCGACCAGTGTGGCCGCGTTGAAGTGGCGGTAATGGTGGCGGATGAATTCCGACAACGGGCCCATGGCTGTGTCCGTCAGTCCGGCAGAAGAACGGCGCATGAAATGACCGTGGTCCAGACGCCGCCGGCCGCTCCGGCTGCGGCTTGCGTGAACGACTGGGTCTTGACGATATGGCCGCCCATCCGGTACTGCTCCTTGCGCTCGTTGTAGTCCTTGTCCGCATCGAAAGGAATGCCCAGGGTAGTGGCAAGCATTGACGCGGCGAGGTCCTCGGCATAGTCGGACGCCTGGCGATGGGTCTGGCCGAACTCGTGGTGTTCGGAAAGGTAGCCGTACAACTCGGACTTACCCGGAATGGCGACGCCGATTGATGCTACGATCCGACGGCTTGCCTCGTTGGTTTGCTGGCGGGCCATCACGCAGTGGGTAATTTCGCCCGGGCTCAGAGACTTCAGGCCTTCCGTCGCCGATATTTTTTTACATTCCGGCGGGAAAATGGACGAAACGTACACGAGGTTCAGGTTGGCGATGCGGGCGTCGCGCAGCGCCTCTTCGAACGACGCGAGGCGTTCCTTGTGAACACCCTTACCACGGGTGAAAAAGATGCGGCGAGGAATGATTCGCATGGGCAGCCTCCGCTGTTCCGGCATTCGGTCCGGCCACGATCGGAAGCCCATCTTCCGCCGTTCAAATAATAGATAAGACCGGCCGCATGTCAAACAAAATATGTCGACGAACTGGCCAACACGCGGGCGTCACATCGATCAGGCCTTACACGGCTCAGGCGTCAGCCCGGCCGTATCGCCCATTGCCGGGCAGCAGTTTCAGCTGTTTCCGCAGCTCCGCAGGATTCATTACTTTCCTGTCATTGGCTTCGATGAGCACGTGCACGCGCTCGATCAGATCGATGTTTCGTGCCAGCTTCGTGCGTCCGGTATCCAGCCAGATGTTGTCTTCCAGGCCCACGCGCACCCCTCCGCCGGACGCGATGGAAATCGAGTTCATGGGCAGCTGTGCGTTGCCGATACCGGCCACCGACCAGAAAGACTGCGCTGGAAGATCCCGCACCATGACACCGAGGTGCAGCAGGTCCGCCTGGGCGCAGGCAATGTTGCCGAGCAACAGGTTGAAGTAATGGGGTGGCTCGAGCAGGCCTTTTGCTTCGAGGTATTTCGCATAGTTGATCATGCCGGCGTCAAAGGCCTCGAGTTCGGGCACGATGCCGCGTTCCTGCATGATACCGGCCAGCGCCTGGATCGTTTCCGGTGCATTGACCGACGCTTCACGGTTGAAGTTGGTTGAACTCAGCGTCAGGCTGCCCATGTCCGGTTTGGCGCCGCCGTCCAGCTGCAGGGGTGCGGCGCGCTTTTCCAGTTCGCGAATGTTCCGGCCGCTGAGTGAGACACAGAGAATGAGCTCGGGCGCGAAGCGCCGAATCTCCTCGATGATCTGGCCGTAAACTTCCGCCTTCCAGGTCGGGGCGCCTGTCTTGTCGTCACGCGCATGCAAATGCACCATCGTGATCCCTTTTTCCACGGCGCGGTGCACGTCCTCTGCAATCTCGGACGGACTGACCGGCACGTGCGGCGTCATTTCCTTGGTTGGGATCATTCCGGTCGGGGTGAAATTGACAATTACATCCATACGTCAGTGCTCCCGCAAAAATTATCGTCGGCTCAGGCGACCGCAAGCCCGTGAATACAGTCCCGGGCATCGTCGCTGTGAAAATAGGCGTCTACCAGCCGGCCGCTGTTGCGGTCGATACAAAACACGGTCGCGGGCGAGAAGCCTGCAAAGATGTAATCCTCGTGCAGAGCCAGTCCCCGCAGGTAAAGCGGCCTTGCCGTTGCTTTGCGGTGCCGGCTGAAAAAGCCGATACCGGTCTCGCGCAGCGCCCGGGCGGCGCTGCGCAGCAGCAGCGGCTTGATACCGGGCATTTTTCGAATATCGTAGGCTCGTATCTGCCGTCCGCTATCCAGATCGTACTGCCTGACGACCGTGCGGCGTGTGTCGTTGATCCAGGCGACGCCCGGCTCCTCGATGATCAGGTTGTGAGCATGTTTGAGCTTTTCATCCCGGATCACGATCGTTCCGCGGTCGAGGTTCGCCACGACGCACTTGGAATGAAACAGTGCATACGTTTCGCCGCGATACTCGCTTACGGCGTTCAGGTGCAGGTGAGAAGGCCCTCTGAAGCTTTCATTGGCCAGAAAAGCGGCCCGGTTGTCTGCGTTCTTGTCTACGGGCAGGGGAGAAACACCCAGTTCGTCCTGAAACGCCTTCATTTCGCGTGGCCAGAAATCGGCCTCGCGGCTTCCGTCCTGAAGCCGGTACCGGATTA
>JASFSI010000123.1:0-5554 GCA_050114495.1 Lysobacterales bacterium
CAGCCCGCCTGCACCATCGGCTGGTTGGCCACAATGCCCACCGTGTGGCCGTCCATGCGGGCAAAGCCGATCACGATGTTCTGCGCGTGCTCTGGCTGCAGCTCGAAAAATTCGTAGTCGTCCGCGACTTTATTGATCAACTCCTTGATGTCATAAGGTTTATTCGGATTATCCGGGACCAGCGTATCCAGCGACATTTCCGCGCGGGCCGCCGGGTCCGGGGTCGGCCGGTACGGCGGTTTTTCCCGGTTGTTGGCCGGCAGGTAATTGAAGAAGCGCCGGATCATCATCAGGGTTTCCACGTCGTCGTCGTAGGCGCAGTCGCACACTCCGGAAATCGTTGAGTGCGTCATTGCGCCGCCGAGTTCCTCGGCGGTGACCGCTTCGTGCGTCACCGTCTTCACCACGTCGGGACCGGTAACGAACATGTACGAAGTGTCCTTGACCATGAATATGAAGTCGGTCATCGCGGGCGAATACACCGCGCCGCCGGCACAGGGCCCCATGATCACCGAGATCTGCGGAATGACGCCGGAAGCCAGTACGTTACGCTGGAACACTTCGGCGTATCCGCCCAGCGAAACCACCCCCTCCTGGATGCGCGCACCACCGGAGTCGTTCAGGCCGATCACCGGAGCACCGATCTTGAGCGCGTGGTCCATGACCTTGCAGATCTTTTCCGCGTGCGCACCGGACAGCGATCCGCCGAACACGGTGAAATCCTGGCTGAAGACCAGAACGAGCCGGCCGTTGATCGTGCCGCTGCCGGTCACCACACCGTCGCCCGGGATCTTCTTGTCCTCCATGCCGAAATCGTTGCAGCGATGCTCGACGAACATGTCCCATTCTTCGAAGCTGTCCTCATCGAGCAAAAGGCTCAGGCGCTCACGGGCAGTGAGCTTGCCGCGCGCGTGCTGGTTGTCGATACGCTGTTGCCCGCCGCCCAGCAAGGCCGCTTTTCGTTTGCGTTCCAGTTCGTCGATGATTTCCTGCATGCTCTCTCCTCGCTGGGTCGCGGGAACTGACCCGCGCCCGAAAAAAGTCAGGCGCTGCGCGCCTCCCTGATCAGGCCAAGCACGTCCCGCGCGGCCTTCAGGATGTTGGTGCCGGGTCCGAAGACCGCCGCAACCCCGGCGGCCTTCAGCATATCGTGGTCCTTGGGCGGAATGACACCGCCGCAGACCACGATAATTTCATTCGCGCCTTCACGCGCCAGGCCTTCGATAACCTTCGGGACCAGCGTCCGGTGTCCGGCCGCCTGGGACGAGATGCCGACGACGTGCACGTCGTTCTCGATCGCCTCGCGCACGGCCTCGTCCGGGGTCTGGAACAAGGGTCCGATATCCACGTCGAAACCGATATCTGCAAAGGCCGTCGCGATCACCTTGGCGCCCCGGTCATGGCCGTCCTGGCCCAGCTTGCAGACCAGGATTCGCGGCCTGCGGCCCTCTGCAGCCGCGAACGCTTCGATGTCTTTCTGAATGTCCATGAACTCTTCGGATCCCTCGTAAACCGAACCGTAAACACCCTTGATGGACTGCACCGAGGCTCGGTGGCGCCCGAAAACGGCCTCGAGCGCGCTCGAGATTTCACCCACGGTGGCGCGCGCCCGGGCGGCCTCGATCGACAGGCTCAGAAGACAGCCCGAACCGTCGCGGGCGCCCTGCTCCAGGGCTTGCAGTGCTTCTTTGCAAACGGCGGGATCGCGTGCTTCCCGAACCTGCCGTATGCGCTCGATCTGCGACTCGCGCACGGCGCTGTTGTCGATGTCGAGAATGTCCACGTCGGGTTCTTCTTCCAGTTCGTAGCAATTGACACCGACAATGCGGTCCTCGCCGCGGTCAATGCGTGCCTGCCGCCGCGCGGCGGCTTCCTCGATACGCATCTTCGGAATCCCGGCTTCCACCGCCCGTGTCATGCCGCCCATTTCTTCTGCTTCATCGATCAGCCGGCGGGCTTCGTTTACCAGTTGATCGGTCAGGCTTTCGACGTAATAAGAACCGCCCAGCGGGTCGGCCACGCGCGTCATGCCGGTCTCGTCGCGCAACACGAGCTGGGTATTGCGCGCAATGCGCGCGGCAAAATCCGTCGGCAGGCTGAGGGCCTCGTCAAAGGAGTTCGTGTGCAGGGACTGCGTACCGCCGAGCACAGCCGCCATCGCCTCGACGGTCGTGCGGATGATGTTGTTGTAGGGATCCCGGGCCGTGAGGCTGGCACCGGAAGTCTGGCAATGCGTGCGCAGCGCAAGGGAACGCGGGTCTTGCGGATCGAATTTTTCCGCCATGAGCGACGCCCACAGCAGGCGCGCCGCGCGCAGCTTGGCCACCTCCATGAAAAAATCGGTGCCGATGGCAAAGAAAAAGGAAAGGCGCGGCGCAAAAGCATCGACATCCAGGCCGCTGTCAATGGCCGCACGCACGTACTCGATGCCGTCGGCGATCGTGTAAGCCAGCTCCTGCGCACAGGTCGCCCCCGCTTCCTGCATGTGGTAACCCGAAATCGAGACCGAATTGAAGCGCGGCATGTTGGCGGATACGTAGCCGATAATGTCGGTAACGATGCGCATCGACGGCTCGGGCGGATAGATGAAGGTGTTGCGGACCATGAACTCTTTCAGGATATCGTTCTGCAGCGTCCCCGAGAGCTGGTCCGGCGCCACGCCCTCTTCCTCGGCGGCGACGATGAACATCGCCATCACCGGCAGCACCGCGCCGTTCATCGTCATCGATACCGACATCTTGTCCAGCGGAATGCCCCGAAAAAGGATTTTCATGTCCTCGACGCTGTCGATGGCAACGCCGGCCTTGCCGACATCCCCTTCGACCCGCGGGTGATCGGAGTCGTATCCGCGGTGCGTCGCCAGGTCGAACGCCACCGAAAGACCGGTCTGGCCGGCCTCGAGGTTGCGATGGTAGAAGGCGTTGGATTCCTCGGCCGTGGAGAACCCGGCGTATTGGCGCACGGTCCACGGGCGCCCGGCGTACATGGTGGCCTTGGGGCCGCGAACGTATGGCGGAAAACCCGGCAGAGTATGCGCGTGATCGAGACGCTCCGTGTCCCGCGCGGTGTAAAGCGGTTTGATGCGAATGCCTTCGGGTGTCTCCGTTTCGAGGCTCTCGAGGGGGCGCTCACGGCACTCCTTCTTGGCCAGTGCCCGCCAGTCATCCAGTGTCTTTCGAGGAAATTCCGCCATGCCAACACCCATTCAAAGAGCAAGGAAGGCGAGCCGGCGCAGCACGCGCCGGCCGCTCAGAGGCTTAAACTAACCGCTCTTCGCACCGTCCGCAAACAGAGCAGACGGCATGGCCCGTGACACGGGACGCACCGGGCGGGCCCTTAACGCCCGGACCCGGGCCGCGAACCCCGTCGATCCCGCTAAAAAATCAGAGCAGGTTTTCCACCGCCTTTCGTTCTTCACGGAGCTCGGCTTCGCTGGCATCCATGCGTTCGCGGCTGAACCCATCGATCTCCAGGCCCTGCACGATTCGGTAATCACCGTCTTTGCAGACGCAGGGGAAGGAGTAGATGATGCCCGGCTCGATGCCGTAGCTGCCGTCAGCCGGTACCGCCATCGATACCCAGTCACCCTCGGGCGTGCCCAGCGCCCAGTTGCGCATGTGATCGAGCGCGGCCGAGGCGGCCGAGGCGGCGCTGGATGCGCCGCGGGCCTTGATGATCGCCGCGCCGCGCTGCTGCACCACCGGAATGAAGTTCTCGACGTACCAGTCGTGATCGACCTGGCCGGCCACGCCGGCGCCGCCGACCTCGGTAAAGCGGATGTCCGGGTACTGCGTCGAGGAATGGTTGCCCCAGATGACCATCTTTTGAATCTCGGAATGGTGCGTTCCGATACGGTCGGACATCTGCGCCATGGCGCGGTTGTGATCGAGGCGTGTCATCGCCGTGAAATTACGCGGATCGAGGTCAGGCGCAGCCGCCTGTGCGATCAATGCATTGGTGTTGGCCGGGTTGCCGACGACCAGCACCTTGATGTCCCGGCTCGCCACCTTGTTCATGGCAGCGCCCTGGGGACCGAAAATCTTGCCGTTGGCGGACAGCAGGTCGCTGCGCTCCATGCCCGGCCCGCGCGGCATCGCGCCGACCAGCAGCGCGTAATCGGCATCCTGGAAAGCGGTTTCCAGGTCGTCGGTCGCCACCACGTCTGACAGCAGCGGGAAGGCCGAGTCACGCAGTTCCATGACGACACCTTCCAGCGCACCGAGCGCCGGCGTGATTTCAAGCAATTGCAGGATCACCGGCTGATCGGGGCCGAGCATATCGCCGGCTGCGATACGGAAACAGAGCTGGTAGCCGATCTGGCCTGCTGCACCTGTGACGACGACTCTTACGGGACGGTTCATAACAACTCCTCGTGCGTATTCTGGTTTAAAAGGCGGACGTGTCGGCGGTCCTGCACACAGGGCCGCGCCCAAGCGGTATCATTGTAGCGGAAAATTTTAACGGTCCCATTTGACTTGCATCCCCTTATGAACCCATTTCCGCGGAGTTCCAGCCATGCCACGCACACGCCATTCGGGCCACAGACGGTCGTACCTGCTTTTTTCCCTTTTCTCGCTTCTGTGCCTGGCGGAGTCCGCCATGGCTGCTGATCGCGTCACCGGCGAGTTATTCGCCACCCGTTCCGAGGTGATTGCGCCGCATGCAATGGCGGCCACGAGCCATCCGCTTGCGACCCAGATCGCGCTGGAAACCATGAAAAAAGGCGGCAACGCGATCGACGCGGCCATCGCCGCCAACGCGGCGCTCGGCCTGATGGAACCGACCGGAAACGGCATCGGCGGCGACCTGTTCGCCATCGTCTGGGACGCGAAAACAGGCAAGCTGCATGGCCTCAACGCGTCCGGCCGCTCGCCCCGGTCACTGACCCTGGAATGGCTCCGGGAGCAGGGGCTCGACTCGATTCCGCCTTACGGCCCACTGCCGGTTTCCGTGCCGGGCACGGTCGACGGCTGGTTTGAACTGCACGGCCGCTTCGGCAGCCTGCCGATGAGTGAAATCCTGAAACCCGCCATCGATTACGCCCGCAACGGCCACCCCGTTCACGAGACCATCCAGCACTACTGGGAAATCAGCGTCGAACGCCTGTCCGAGTACCCCGGTTTCACCGAGCAAATGACCATCGGCGGACGCGCGCCCGGAGTCGGCGAGATGTGGAAGAATCCCAACCTGGCCAATACGCTCGAACGTATCGGCCGCGAGGGGCGCGACGTCTTCTACAGCGGCGACATCGCGCGCGTGATCGCCGATTACATGCAGCAGAACGGCGGATTTTTGTCCTACGACGACATGGCGTCTCACCGCAGCGAATGGGTGGAGCCGGTCTCGGTAAACTACCGCGGTTACGACGTCTGGGAACTGCCGCCCAACGGCCAGGGTATCGCGGCGCTGCAGATCCTGAATATCCTGGAACAGCACGACGTCGCGTCGATGGGCTTCGGCTCCGCGGACCACGTGCACCTGTTCCTGGAAGCAAAAAAACTGGCATTTGAAGACCGCGCCCGCTTTTATGCCGACCCGCAGTGGATGGACGTTT
>JASFSI010000124.1:0-5548 GCA_050114495.1 Lysobacterales bacterium
TTTTTGATCAGCGCGGCGCTGACGTGATTTCCATCCAGGATTTTCGCGGCTCGGGTTTCTTCAGACATGGTTTTTATCCGGAATCCAAAGGGGCTTCAGTTTGCGCTCGAAGCCATGTATTTTAGGGCAAACAGGGAGGTAATGTTATGCGTGTATACGAACACTTCTTTCGCTCCGCCGGCGGCGTCAGCATGCCGATGGAACGCTGGCGGGGTCAGCCTGTCCTGATCGTCAACACCGCTTCCGAAAGCCAGTGGGCGTCGCAGCTCACCGGGCTGCAGGCGCTCTACGAGGAATTCATGCCGTCCGGCCTGGTCGTGATCGCCATGCCGTCGAACGATTTCGGAGACCAGGAACCCCTGGACGGCGAAGAACTGGAAACACAGTACAGGGAGCGCTTCGGCGTCAATTTCCCGGTGACCGAAAAAGTCAGCATCAACGGCCGCTACGCGGACCGTTTTTTCATCATGCTGCGCGAGGAATACACTTCCGAGATCCTGCCCACGGGGAATTTCTTCAAGTACCTGTTCGGCCGGGATGGCGTCCTGATCGAGCACTGGCCCGGCGACGTGCCGCCGGAAAGCGTTTCGTTCCGGGCCACCCTGCAGAGGAATGCCCTGACCGGCTGCTGTCTCTGACCGGCCCCGGAACGGCCCGGCCTCAGCCGCAGACCGGGCACGCCGGGTCCGGGCGCACTTTCATGCGGCGAAAATCCATGGCCAGTGCGTCGATGACGAGCAGGCTGCCCACCAGCGGCTCACCGGTCTTCAGCAGGATTTTCAGCGCTTCCGCGGCCTGCAGCGTGCCGACGATGCCGGGAACCACGCCGAGCACGCCCGCTTCGGCACAGGACGGCGGATCGCGTTCCATCCCGTTCTCCGGAATCAGGCAGTTCAGGCAGGGCGCGCCGTGATCCTTTGCGGCCGGCCAGAAAACCGACACTTGCCCCTGAAAACGGGCCACGGCACCAAATACCAATGGAATTCCGGCCTTCACGCAGGCGGCGTTCAGCGCATGGCGCGCACGCAGGTTGTCCGTTCCGTCCACGACGACATCCCAGCCGCTCACCAGCCACTCCGCGTTGCCGCCATTGATACGCTCGTCGACGACCTCGCAGCGCAGTTCCGGGTTGATTCGCTGCAAGCTCCGCCTGGCCGCCGCGGTTTTTTGATGGCCCACGTCCTCGTCGCCGTAAAGTACCTGGCGCTGCAGATTGCTGCGCTCGACGCGGTCAAAGTCCACCAGGCCAAGCGTGCCCACGCCGGCGGCGGCAAGATATAGCGCGACCGGCGAATTCAGACCGCCCAGGCCGGCAAGCAGAACCCGTGCTGACTGCAGCCTGGTCTGCCCTTTCGGCCCCACCTGGGGCAGCACGAGATGCCGCGCAAAGCGCTCGGCGTGTTCCGGGCGTACTTCAGCGGGGCGTTCGACGGGCAATCCCAGGCTTTGCCAGCGATCCAGGCCGCCGGCCACGCTGCGGGCCCCGTTGATTCCGGCGCGCCGCAAGGTCGCGGCCAGCACCAGTGAGCGCGCACCGCCCGCGCAGATCAGGTTCGTGCGCCAGCCGGGGTCCTTCTCGAAGCGTTTTTGCACCTGGTCCGCTGTCATCTCGAGCGCACCGGGAACCGTTCCCGTGACGCGCTCTTCAACTGTGCGGATGTCGACGAGATCCACCCCTTCGGTCATTTCCCGCCGGGCTTGCGGCGGAGCGATTTCAAGAGCGCTGTTCAGCCCGGATCCCATCTCATTTGCGCGATTTGCGGGTGGTGAATTTTTTCAGGCGCTTGCGCTTTTCCAGTTGCCGCCGGCTCAGTGTATTGCGCCGGTCCTTGTAGGGGTTTTCGCTGCTTCGAAACTCGATGAACACGGGTGTGCCGACCAGCTTGAAGTGCTTGATGAAGCGATTGGCCAGGTAACGTCGGTAAGCGTCCGGAATGGTGTCCGTGCGGCTGCCGTGAATGACGATACGGGGCGGCAGCCGGCCGCCGGCATGCGCGTAGCGAAGTTTTGCGACCCGGCCCTGCTTCATGGGCGGCTGGTGCGCATCGAACGCCGCTTTCAGTACGCGGGTCAGTTCGGACGTGCTGAAATCCACCATCGCGCTGCGCCATGAGCGGTGCACCGCGTCGAGCACTTCCTGGATACCTGAACCGTGCAGGGCCGACAGCGTGACGCGCGGCGCCCAGTCCACGTAGGTCAGCTTGCGGTCCAGTTCGCTCTTGACGCGTTTGCGGTGATCCGGGTCGAGACCGTCCCACTTGTTCAGCGCGATCACCAGGCCCCTGCCCTGTTCAAGCACGTGGCCGATCAGCGTCGTATCCTGGTCGGTGAGACCCTCGCGGGCATCCAGCATCAGCAAAACAACGTGCGCGCGCTCGATCGCCTGCAGCGCCTTGATCACGCTGAATTTCTCGACCGCCTCGGTCACCCTGGCCCGCCGCCTCACGCCGGCGGTATCGATCAGTTCGTAGACCTGGCCGTCGCGTTCGAGACGGGTCGTAATCGTATCGCGCGTCGTTCCCGGCTGGTCGAAGGCGAGAACCCGATCCTCACCGAGCAAACGGTTTACCAGGGTCGACTTGCCGACGTTGGGCCGGCCGATCACGGCCAGGCGCAACACGTCCTCGTCGTCTTCGGCCGTTTCGGCTTCACCCGGCTCGGGCAGCGTTGCCGCGACGGCTTTCATCATGCCGTCCAGCCCGCGCCGGTGGGCAGCGGTCACCGGCTGCGGATCGCCCATGCCGAGCCCGGCGAATTCGGTCAGGGCCAGTTCCTCATCGAGACCGTCGGTCTTGTTCGCCACCAGGACGACCTTGCAGCCGGACTTTCTCAGCCGCGCCGCGATTTCCTGGTCGTCTCCGGTCAGGCCGTCACGGGCGCTGACCACGAACAGCACCGTGGTGGCTTCCTCGATGGCCTGCAGCACCTGCTGGGCGGTGAGATAGTCGATGCCCTCGGCGTTCGTAACCAGCCCGCCGGTATCTACCAGGAGGCAGGGAAGCGGGCCGACGCGGGACACGCCGTACTGGCGGTCACGCGTGACGCCGGGCATGTCCGCGACCAGCGCGTCGCGTGTTCGGGTCAGCGCGTTGAACAGCGTGGATTTGCCGACGTTGGGCCGGCCCACGATGGCGACTACGGGAAGCATGCCCGTCACGAGGGAGCGGGTCAGATCGCGGCGCCGGCGCGGTACGCGACCAGGTCCCCTTTGTGGGTCAGCACGTACAGCGTCGTTCCGACACTTAACGGCGCGCCGGCAAAACCTTTTTTACCGGCCCGCACGCGCGCGACGAAAGCGCCCGACTCGACATCCAGCCAGTGCAGGTAACCTTCCATGTCTCCGACCACGACGTAGTTGCCGTAAAAGGCCGGGCGCGTCAGAGAACGGTTGCTGAGACTTTCGATCTTCCAGAACGTCGAACCGTTGCGGCGATCGAGCAGCCACAGGTCGTCGTTGCGGTCGGATATCGCCAGGCGCGTGCGGTCGACCACGACACCGCTGGACGATGCCACGTCCTTGAACCACAGCATGCGACCGGAGTCAGCCGCCAGGGAAACCAGGCGGCTCTTGTAGCTGGACACGAGCAGGTCGGAGGCGACGATGACCATCTGGCCGCCGATATCTGCAAGCCGGTCGAGTTCGGTGCGCCCTTCCGGCGAGACGATGGTTTCGTTCCAGACCACGGTGCCGTCCTCGACACGCAGACTGACGATGCTGCCGTCGTCGTAACCCACGAATGCGATTCCGGCGCGCACCAGGACATCCGCGTTGCCGCGCAGGGTCAGCAGGGGGACCACGTGGTCGTAGATCCACAGGCGCCGACCGCTCACCTCGTCCAGCCCGAACACGCGGCCGTCGATGCAGCGGACCACGACCACCCCGTCGGCGGAGACCGGCGGCGCCAGCACTTCGGACGAAACCTGTGCGTTCCACAGCTCGGTGCCGTCCCCGCGATCGTAGGCAATCACGCGGCCGTCGACGGTGCCCATGTAAATTCGCTCGTCGTCCACGCCGGGGCCACCCGAGAAGTCCTGTTTGGTTTTTTGCTGCCAGACCCGGGAACCGCTGTCGGCATCGAGCACGGTGAGCAGTCCCTCGTAATCGGCCGTGTACAGGCGTCCCGAGTTGTACACCGGGGCCAGCACGAAGCCGTGGTTTCCGCTGCCGTCACCGACACCGGTCGACCAGACCTTGCGCACCTTCAGCGTTTCTTCGAATTCGACCAGCGCTGCGGGATCCCCGGGTTCCGGATCACCCCAGCTCTTGATCCAGCTGCAGCCCGGCTGGGTCAGCAGGACCAGGACCAGCAATGCAGCAAGACGCGTCACGAGCCGCTTCCGACCCCGTTCGCATCGGCGCCCAGGGATTCCAGCTTGATGACCAGCAGGCTGCGGTCGCCGACGCCCTCTTCAAGCTCGTCCAGCGCTGCGCGGTAGGCGTCGATGGCCTCTTCCTGCCTGCCCTGGGCAAGCAGGATATCGCCGCGAACCTCCGCGTAACGGGCTTCAAAGCCTGAAATGTCTTCAGCACCCTCGAGGGTGGCCAGCGCTTCTTCCGGCTGTCCCTGGTCGAGCAGAACCCGCGCCAGGCGTTCGCGCGCCACCACGCGCAGCGCTTTCGGGTAACCGTTTTCGATCACGAAGTCGTACAGCCCGATGGCAAGATCCGGCTGATTGACTTCCACCCGCGCCCGCGCCATCTGCAGGGCCGCAAGCGAAGCGTAAGGCGAGCCGCTGTAATCGTCACGCAGGGTCTGGAAGTTGCTCATCGCCACGTCCATCTGGTTTTCAGAGAGCAGTTGCTCCATCACGGCGAATTCGTAGGAAGCCCGCTCGCGGCTGGTCTCCTGCCAGGTCTGCCACTGCTTGAATCCAAACAGCCCGCCGAAGGCGAGGACCAGGCCGATGACAATGGCGCTGCCATTTTCCTTCAGCCATTTCTTGACGACTTCGCCCTGATCGTGGGCGTTATAGGTTTCTACCATGGTGATTTCCGAAAATTCAAACGCGCTATGGTACCACGCGCGACCCGTGTGAATGTAGCCCGAAGAGCGCGCCTCAAGCCGACAGCCAGCGCTCCAGCCAGGCGCCGAGCTGCGCAACCGGGACCTGTTCCTGGGGCCGCTGTTCGCGCAGGAACTTGACCGACGCCAACCCTGCGGCCAACTCGTCCTCGCCGAGCACGATGGCCAGCGGCGCCCCGCTGCGGTCCGCGCGCTTGAATTGCGACTTGAAGCTGCCGCCGCCCAGGTTGGACTCGATACGCAGGCCCGGCACTTCGTCGCGCAGGCGTTCCGCTAGCTGCAAGCCTTCGTTCATGGCGCCTTCTCCGGCCATGACCAGGTACAGGTGAGGCCGCTGTGCGACCGGTTCCGAAGCACGCATCAGTTCGATCAGGCGTTCCTGGCCCATTGCGAAGCCGACGCCGGGCCAGGGTTTGCCGCCCTGGATTTCGACCAGTCCATCGTAGCGCCCGCCGGCGCAGACCGTACCCTGCGCGCCAAGCGCATCGGTGATCCACTCAAAGACCGCGTGGCTGTAATAATCG
>JASFSI010000125.1:0-5537 GCA_050114495.1 Lysobacterales bacterium
AACCCTGCCTGCTCGAAGTCAACGGGCGTTTCTGGGGCACGATGGACCTGTCCGTGGCGGCCGGCATGGACTTCCCCGTTCTGGCTTGCCGCATGGCGCGGGACGGTGACATTCCCGAGCAGATGGACTACCGGGCCGGATTGCGCTACCGCTGGCCTTTTCCTTACGCGATACTCCGCTGGCTGGGTGCGACGCGGGATTTCCTGCTGCCGCGGCGCGCCACCCGTTCTGATCTGAGCCTGTCGGATCCCATGCCGCTGATCATGGAGTTCGCATACACCGCCCGGCGCGTATGGCGACGGCGCGGCAAAGCCGTCGATCCGGTCGAGGAATGGCGCAAAACCAAGCGCAAAGACGGCACCGAAGACTAAAAATCTTGCTGTCGGCATCACTCGCATCAGTTTTACTTAAGCTGGCCTAAGAAAATCCGTTGGATCCATGATTAACGTCATGAACTGAATCTGTCCCACGAAGTACACTTCAGGTATTCGAAAATCCCTCATGCATCGACCCGGTGCATTCCGGGAATGTATCTGCAGGCGACACGGCCTCCGACTGCCACGGAGCCTTTTCGCGAGCCTCATAACCAGTACATGCAGGACGAAACCAGATGATTGAAATCAGGATTCACGGACGGGGCGGACAGGGCGGCGTCACGCTGGCCAAGCTGCTGGCTGCGGCCGAGCACCGCGAAGGAAAGTCAGTGCAGGCTTTCGGTGTATACGCGGCCGAGCGTTCCGGGGCCCCGGTACAGGCGTTTCTGCGCGTCGACGACGAGCCGATTCACAACCCGAACCAGATTTACGAACCCGACCACCTGGTCGTGCTGGATCCCACCCTGATATCGCCCGCGATTCTGAGCGGACTGAAGCCCGGCGGCTTCATCCTGATGAATTGCGACAAGTCGCCGAATTACTACGCGGCCGAAGAGCGGGCGAAGAAGTTTCGCATAGCAACGGTGGATGCCAGCAGTATCGCGCGCCAGCACAAGCTGGGTTCGGCCAGCGTGCCCATCGTCAACACCGCGCTTGCCGGCGCGGCGGCGAAGCTTCTGGGTATGAGCCTGGAGTCCGTGATCGACGCGTTTTCGGATTTCGGTTTCGGGGCCGGCAACATCGAAGCGGCGCGCGAGGCTTATGAACTCGTGCGCGTGCAGCGTAACGAACCGCAGCCCGGTGAACAGAAAAAAGAGCCCAAGCCGGCGGCTGACGTGCACAGCATCATCGACGGCAACACCGGGGCCAAGCCCGTCATTCGCACCGGGCAATGGGCCAACAGCCAGCCCGTTTGGGAGAACTCGACGCCGCCGTGCAATTTCATCTGTCCCGCGGGCAACGACGTGCAGGGTTTTCTGAAGGCCCTGGCCGACGAGGAAGTCGATCGGGCGTTGGAGGTACTGTTGGAAACGACGCCGCTGCCGTCCGTTTGCGGGCGGGTATGCCCGGGGTTCTGCATGATGCAGTGCAACCGTTCCGAGATGGAAGGCCCGGTCAACGTGCGCGCGCTCGAACGCTACGTAGGCGATCACGGTAAGGCGGCGCTTGAGAAAGCGGCCTCGCGACCGGAACGCATCGCGATCATCGGCGGCGGACCGGCCGGCCTGTCCGGCGCCTACCAGCTTGCACGCCTGGGTTACCGGGTGACGATTTTCGAAGCCGGTGCAGAACTGGGCGGCTTGATGCGGACCGGCATTCCGACCTACCGTCTTCCGCGCGAAGCGCTGGACCGGGATATCGAGCGCGTACTGGCGCTGGGTGTCGAAACGGTGTTCAACGAACGCGTCGACCGCGAGCGCCTGGTCGAACTGACCCACGAATACGATGCCGTGCTGGCCGCCACCGGGCTGCAGACACTGACTTCGGTAGACCTCGGGGTCGACCTCGGTTCCGGTGAAAGCCGCGTCATGCAGGGCATCGAATTCCTCGAACAGGTCGCCGGGGACGGAATGGACGTGAGCGGCGAAAAAGTCGTCGTGGTCGGCGGCGGCAACACGGCCATCGACGCGGCGCGCAGCGCTTATCGCCTGGGTGCGGAATCGGTGCGCATCATCTACCGCAGAACGCGCGACGAAATGCCGGCCATTCCCGAGGAAGTGGACGACGCTATCGACGAAGGCATCCAGATCGATTTTCTCACCGCGCCGCAGCAGATCTCCCATGACGCCGACACCCGGAAACTCTCCTGCCAGCGCATGGAACTGGGCGAACCCGACGAAAGCGGCCGCCGCCGCCCCGTCGCGTTGCCGGGTTCCGATTTCGAAATTCCCTGCGACCGCGTGATCCTGGCCATCGGTCAGCGCGCAGACCTCTCACTGCTGCCCGAGGATGCCGCGCTTTCACGCCGGCACCCCGTGGAAAACGGGTCCGACGCGCCGGTCTATCCGGCCGGTGATCTGCTGACCAACGAGGGCACGGTCACCGCCGCAATCGGCTGCGGGCGCGATATGGCGCTGATGCTGCACGAGCGCTTCAGCGGCGAGCGGCTTTATCACGACAAGCCGGCCGAGGAGACGGTCGTGCGCGCCGACGGTATCCGCATGCATCACTTTTCGATTCAGCGCCCGCATGCACAGGCTGCGTTGCCGATCGATGAACGGCGCAGCTTTGACGAGGTGCACCAGGGGCTGGAAGGCATCGAGGAAGCCAAGCGCTGCTTGAGCTGCGGTGTCTGTAACGGCTGTGACCGCTGCGTTACCTACTGCCCGGACGGGGTATTGCGGCGCGAAGGGGACCGGGTCGTGTTTGATTACGATTATTGCAAGGGCTGCGGTATTTGCGTTTCGGAATGCTCCCGCGCCGTCATTTACATGAAGGCCGGTTAGCGGAGGACAGTTTATGAGCATGCAACTCGTTACCGGAAATCACGCGGCGGGTCACTCCATGAGCCTGGCCGGCGAAGCCAATCGCGGGGCGCGCGGCGCGGTTTGCGGCATTTATCCGATCACGCCGCAGACCGAGATCGTTGAATACGTGGCCAAGTACCCATTCAGCAAGGGCAGTGTCGTCCCGGTCGAGAGCGAACACAGCGCCATGGGTGTCTGCCTGGGCGCCTCGATGAACGGCGCGCGGTCGTTTACCGCCAGTTCGTCCAATGGCTTGGCCTACATGGCCGAAAACGTGATGGTCGCGGCTTTTTACCGCCTGCCCATCGTGATGGCCGTGGTCAACCGCACGCTGGGCCCGCCCTGGAACATCTGGGCCGACCAGGGCGATTCACTGCTGTTCCGGGATTTTGCCTGGGTGCAGCTGTACTGCGATACCAGCCAGGACGTCGCCGACACGACCCTGCTGGCGTTTCGCCTGGCAGAAGACCCGCGCATCCTGCTGCCGGTCATGGTGTGCATGGATGGTTTTATCCTGTCGCATACCGCAACCGAGGTCGAACTGGCCGAGCAGCAGCAGGTCGACCGCTATCTTCCGTCCTGCGTGGTTCCGCATCGCATCGATTCCGGTCACCCGGTCACAATGGGCGGCATGACGTTACCGCAGGAGACCCTGGCGCACCGGATCGAGCTGCATGAGGCGATGGACCGGGTTCCGGAGGTATTCGAAGAGCACCGCAAGCAGTTCACGCAGGAATTCGGGCGGAACATGAAAGCCGCCGTGACGCCGTACCTCGTCGACGATGCGGATACTGTCTTCATCACGTCCGGTTCGATTTCCACCACGATGCGCCAGGTCGTCGACAAGCGCCGCGAACGCGGCGAGAAAGTCGGCATGATCCGCATCAAGATGTTCAGACCGTTCCCGGTGGAAACGATCCGTTCACTGCTGGCCGGCACGAAGAAGGTCGGCGTTCTGGACCGCAACTGCTCCGCCGATCGCGGCGGTATTTTCTGGCAGGAGGTCTGTGCCGCGATGCAGGGGCAGGGTCATCCGCTGATCCAGGGCTACCTGACCGGTGTCGGCGGCAATGACGTCATTCCCAAGACCGTGCACGAAGTGGTCGATGACCTGGTGCAGCGCGAGACAGCCGGCGAGCCGGTCTGGAAGGGGTTGTGATCATGAGCGTAGAAAAAATTCCCATGAGTTTCGAAGAAGAATGCCTGCTGCGGCCCGGCAACACCAACTGCGGCGGCTGCGGCATGAGCAACGGCTTGACCATGCTGGGGCGCGCGCTGCAAGGCGTGGAGTACTCGATGGTCATCCCGGCCTGCTGCGGCATCGTCACGGCCGGCGCTTACCCGACCACCAGTTACAGCGTTCCGGTGATCGCTTCCACCTTTGCCTCGGCGGCGGCGTTTGCCACCGGGGTCAGCGAGGTCAACGGGCTCAACGATGAAGACGAGCACAAGGAAGGCAAGCGTCACGTGATCTGCTGGGCCGGTGACGGCGGCACGTACGATATCGGCATGGCCACGCTGTCGGCGGCCGCCGAGCGTAACGAGGACATGATTTACATCTGTTACGACAACGAGATATACGGCAACACGGGCGGGCAGAGAAGCTCAGCCACGCCGATGCGGGCGCGCACCGCGACCACCCCGGCCGGCAAGGGGGAGGGCAAGAAAAATATCGTCAAGATCATGGCGGCCCACCGCGTGCCGTATGCCGCGACGCTGTCCATTGCGCACCCGGACGATTTTCGGCGCAAGATTCACCAGGCGCTGAAGATCGAGGGCTTCAAGTTTTTCCTGATGCACTCGCCGTGCCCAACGGGCTGGAAAACCGAGCCCGCCGAGACCGTCGAATTGGTCCGCCTGGCGGTGCGCAGCGGTATTTTTCCGCTCTACGAGGTGTTCGACGGCATAAACTTCCGTGTCAACGAAGAACCCGACGGCACCGATCCGTCGCTTTATTTCGAAAAACAGCGGCGCTTCAAGGGCCAGCACCTGGACATGGACGCCGTCCGTCGTTATATCGACCACCGGTTGGATCGTCTGCGCCGGCTGCAGAGCGTCAGTCACTTCGACGACTGACGGCAGCAGGGAGGTCTAGCGGGCCGGGTAGTACTCCGCGACCCGTTCCAGCGAGTCCAGCACCCGGTCTGCACCGAGTTGCTCAGCCGGCGTATCCGTATAGCCGTCCGCAACGACGGCAACTTCGCCAACGCCGGCCGCCCGGGCCGCACCCACGTCCGCCGGTGAATCACCGATCAACAGGCTCGCACCCGGATCGACCCCGAGTTGTTCGAAACAGGTTCGCACGGGCAGGGGATGCGGTTTTCGCTCGGCGGTACTGTCGCCGCCGATGACGCTGTCGAGAAACTCGGCGAGCCCGAGCGCGGCCAGGATCTGCCGGCTGACTTTCTCGTTCTTGTTCGTGCACAGCCCCTGCGGAATGCCGGCACTTTGAAAGTGCTTCAGTGCACGGATTGCGCCGGGCATGGTGCGCGAACGATCGGTGGCGCAGGTCGCGTAGTGGGCGAGAAAGTCGGGTGTCAGTGCGTCGATTTCCCCCTTGGAAAGGGGTGCGCCGGAGGCGCGGAAACCCCGTTCGATCAGCTTCGGAACGCCGTGCCCGATCATCAGGCGAACGGCGCCGACCCCGTGTTCGGGCAGGCCGTGCCGGGACAGCATGAGGTTGAGGGTGGTGGCC
>JASFSI010000126.1:0-5508 GCA_050114495.1 Lysobacterales bacterium
GCGAATGATCAGGTCGTGAACGGTTGACGGTTCCGACGCGAGGCCGGGTGAAATCGTTAACATGAGCACCATGGCGAAACGCAGCATCCTGTTTCCTCGACGGCCCGCAGGGGGCCTGTGTGACCGGCCCTTGAGTATAGTGGCTTGTCGCCTGCTGAGAAATGGTCAAGAATCGGCCTGTTCATTCACGCGGAGCCAAAGGGCGAAAGGCATTGAAAAGCACCAGCGAGGAACTGCTCGAAGTCGTCGACGAACGCAATCGTGTCATCGGCAGGGAGCGCCGCGGCGTCATCCATGCGCGCGGACTGATGCACCGGTCCGCCCAGGTATTCGTATTCAACGCGCAAGGTGAACTGTTCCTGCAGAAACGTTCTGCCAAAAAAGACGAGTTTCCCGGCCTCTGGGACAGT
Source organism: Lysobacterales bacterium (assembly GCA_050114495.1). Classification (GTDB taxonomy): domain Bacteria; phylum Pseudomonadota; class Gammaproteobacteria; order Xanthomonadales; family SZUA-36; genus JABDPF01. The sequence continues at coordinate 411 of JASFSI010000126.1, forward strand.
TCCGCCGCCGGCCACGTCGATCCCGGCGAGAGCTACGAGGACTGCGCCCGGCGCGAACTGGCCGAGGAACTGGGCATCGCTGACGCAGTCGAACTGGAGCCCCTGTTTCAAATCCCCGCCTCCGCCGATACCGGCTACGAGCACTGCTCGGTCTTCCGCTGCCGCCACGACGGCCCGATGACACTGCAGCCGGATGAGGTCGACGACGGACGCTGGGTCGCTCCGCCGGAAATGGACCGGCTGGTGGAAGACGAAAACTTCGGGCTCACGCCGGCGGCGCGCCGCATCTGGCGCTTGCTCAAGGGCAGCGGAAACCTCGGCACGTGAAAGCCGACGAATTCGAAACCGCGGTGCAGCGGGTGATGGATACGCTGCCGGACTGGGTCCACCAGGCGCTCGAAAACGTCGAGATCCGTATCGAGGATGACCCCCAGGAAGTGCTGGGGCCCGAGGGCGCTGATCTGCTGGGCCTGTACGACGGCATTCCGCTGACCGAGCGCAGCGTCGAGGACAGCGGCGTTTTGCCCGACGTGATCTACGTGTTCCGGCAGCCGCACCTCGACATGGCGCTGGACCGCGAAGAACTGATCTTTGAAATCGAGACCACCCTGGTGCACGAGATCGCCCATTATTTCGGCATCGACGACGACCATCTCGACGAAATCGGCTGGGGCTGAAACGATGAAACATGCACTCGGCACAATCGCTTTCACGGCGGCCGCCTTTGCCCGGCTCAAAATGAGCCGGGCGCACATGCAGCGTTACCAGCTTCGAAAGCTGAGGCGCCTGCTTCGCGATGCCGACCGCAATGTGCCGTTTTACCGTGACTGGTTCGCGCAGCATGATTTTCGGCCGGAGGCTGTCCACAGCCTGTCCGACCTGGCGCGGCTGCCGACAATGGACAAACAAAGGCTGATGGAGTTGCGCAGGTCGTTCACCCGCGAAGACATCGACCGCCGGCACCTGATCGAGCACCAGACCAGCGGCTCGACCGGCATGCCGGTTTCCTTTCTGCGCGCAGCGCACGAAGAACGGCGCCTGAACATGCTGCGCTGGCGCATGCGGGTACAGCTCGGCCTGCGGCCTGGAGAGCGCCTGGCCAAGATCAAGACGAACTGGGAACCGCTGTCTGCACGTTTCAACTACCTGCAGTCCGTGGCCCGCGCGACCCGGCTTCTGGACAGCCGCATTTTCGACTGCCTGAACGATCCAGCCGAAAACTATCGAAAACTCGTCGAATTCCAGCCGACCGCCATAACGGGCTATCCCGGCGCGGTGGCGCGCATCGCGGAACAGCATTTGCGTCAGAACGGCCGCCTGGACCAACTGCGCCGGGTCGGTGTGGGCGGTGAAACACTCACGCAAAGTCACAAGCGGCTGATCAGGGAGGCGTTCGGCGTTCCCATCCACGACAGCTACGGTACGACCGAGTGCAACCTGGCAGCCTGGCTATGCCACGAGACGGGCCACTACCACGTCAACGACGACGGCATCGTGCTCGAAGTCTGCCGGGACGGCATACCGGTGGCCGACGGCGAGCGCGGTGAAGTCGTGATCACGGCACTGCACTCCCGGACCATGCCGGTCATACGCTACGCCATGGGGGATATTGCAATCGCCGGCCCGCCGGCCTGTCCCTGCGGCAGTCCGTTTTCCACCCTGCGTTCGCTGCGCGGCCGGACCCTGGATTACCTTCGAACCAGCGACGGGCGTGACATGCACCCCTTTGAACTGCTGAATGAAATCGTGCTGGCGGACGAGGACTGGATCCTGGAATACCAGTTCATCCAGCAGGGATCCGACCGCTACCGCCTGTTGATCGTTCCGCGGCGGAACATCACGCAAAGCGACCAGGAAAGGATACGTAACACACTGCTCGACAAGCTGGGACCGGGCGCCCGGCTGAGCCTGGAGATCACCGATGCCATTCCCGCGGACCGCGGCGGCAAGCTGCATTTTTGTCGCTCGGAGGCGAATAACTGATGCCCTGTTTCCAGGCCTCGTGCTCAGCGTGGATCGCTTTACCAGTCGCGCGCGATAAAATGCCGCCACCACAGGCAAAAGTGGCTGATTGACCAGAGCGCATGGCGCCGATTTCCCGGTTTGACCACCTGCTGTTTTACCCAGCCCTCAAGGCGACGGTGATCAAACAGACCGCTGTCCAGCGATGTTTCCAGGATGATATCGCACAGGTAGCATCGCATGGATTCTGTTTCGAACATGCGCGCCGGCACGTTCAAACCCTGCTTTTTCCTTCTTGCCACGGTGTCCGGCAATTCACGGGCCAACGGCGCCAGTACGACCTTCCCCATCCCGTTCTTTATCTTGAACCCGGAGGGCAAACGGTGCGCGAACTCGACCACGTTGCGGTCCAGGAACGGCATCCTGACCTCGAGCGAGTGCGCCATTGCCGTCTTGTCGTGTGCAAAAAGAATACCGTCCGCCAGGCGGCCAACCAGGTCGAGGCTCAGCATGTGATCGACGGGGTCCCGAAAAGTGGCGCGCGTCTCCTCGCTCAGCCCGGTGGCCAGATGGCGCAAGCGCGAATCGATGAATAGCTCCGGTTTCAGAAAACGTGAAACCCGCCGCGGCGTATCGGTCGCGCGCAGCGCCAATTGCGCGCGGTCCGCGTCTGGCGCGGACGCGTACCTCAGGGCGCGCGCAATTCTCGGGTCGACAGGAAAAGGCAGGGCGGCGGGAAACACGCGGTGCGGCAGGCGCCTCAGCAGTCTGTAAACGCGGCTCATTCGAAACCAGTCATATCCGCCGAACAACTCATCTGCGCCCTCGCCACCGAGGACCAGCCTGGACGAAACAGCGGCCCGGCGAGCCAACAGATACCCCAAAACCGTCGGACAGGACACGTTCGGTTCTTCGAGCGCCACCGTCGTCGCCTCGAAGACCTCGCGCACGTCGGCCTCACGAATCCCGATTTCCTCGGCGAGCGTGCCCGCCTGCCGGGCAACCTGGCGGGAGTGGCTCGACTCGTCAATGGCCGGATCATCGGGAAAGACCAGCGAGTAACTGCGTAACGGCTGCGAACGCCTGCGGCTCGCATAAAGCGTGATCAGCGAGGAATCCCAACCGCCGCTGAGATAGAGCCCGGCAGGAAAGTCCGCGTCCAGGTGGCTCGCGACGGCGCCGTCGAGCAATGCCTTCAGCTCTTCAGAGTAGTCAGCGAGGCTGCGCCCGGATTCCGCCGGATGAAAACGGGGCCGCCAGTGCCGGCCCTCGCGCACACCGCCACCATCGGCGACGAGAAACCCGCCCGCCGGCAGACGCTTCAGCCCTTCAAAAGCCGTGCGGGGCGACTGGATCCAGCCGATCGAAAAATAAGCGCCCAGGGCATTCCAGTCGGGTCGCGGCACAAGCAGCCGCGCGGCAAACAGGCACCGTGCTTCCGACGCAAAAACCAGCCCCTGGTTCACATGCGCCCAGTACAGGTGCTTCATGCCCACGGGGTCCCGCGCCAGCAGCAGCTTTTGACGGGGGATATCCAGCAGCGCCAGCGCAAACATGCCGTTCAGACAATCCAGGAACGCTTCACCCTCCTCCTCGTAGAGGTGCGCCAGGACTTCGCAATCCGAGTGGCCGCGAAAACGATGACCTTTTTTTTCCAGCTCTTCACGCAGGGCTCGGTGATTGTAGATTTCGCCGTTGCAGACCACGGCGACCGAGCGGTCCTCGTTGTAAAGCGGCTGCGAGCCGTTTTCCGGGTCGACGATGGTGAGGCGGCGCACGGCCAGGCCGGTCCGCATCGGGGCCTCGATGTGCACGCCTTCCTCGTCGGGGCCGCGATGAACCATGGCGCGGTTCATCGTCGCGAGCAGCGGCTCCAGGCCATCGATGGGACCCTTGAATCCAAACAGCCCGGCTATTCCGCACATGGGGCCGATCAGTCCAGCCAATCCGTAAGCGCAATACCGATTCCGATTCGGTTCACACGGCGGTCATAGTCGATCAGGCTCTCTCCGTAACCGTGGAAATACTGGATATAGCCTTTCAGGAAGGGGTAATCAAAGACCGGAAAACTCCAGCTCAGCTCCAGCGCCCCCTCATCGAATCCACTTTCAATCTGGTTCCGCGTCATCAGGCCGAAAACATGCCCCTGGCGCCGGTACAGGAGGCGCAATTCACCATGACCCAGGTAATCGGTGATATCCGGGTTGTCGTCCTTGTCGGCATCTTCCGGCAGGCGGATCCAGGGTTTCAGGGAAATGGCCCAACGGCCTTTTTCAAAAATGAAGTTCGCATAGACGCGGTTCCAACCCCTGGACAGCGTGCCTCCGCGGCCGTTGGACTGGTGCACGATGCCGATGCGGTTCACGGAGTTGGTGAAACCCCAGATATTCCAGTCATTCGGGAACTGCCCCCACAATTCAGGCTCGTGATTCGTTTCCCGAAAAGGCCGTGAAAAATCGGCGTTGTACATCTGCCAGAACGAACGGTTGGTATAGGCGCCGAAGATATCCATGCGCCCGCCAAAAAGATCGACGGCAAGGGGCACTTTGAGACTGATTTCGAACTGCGCCTCGATATCGTCGTTGCGGTAATCTTCCGGGCCGCCCGCCTGCTGGAACGGATCAGAAGGCCAGCCTCTCTCGTTGTAGGCAGCCGCCAGGAAGTAGTTCGGCTTGTGGGCCATTATGGTGAATGGCCGGGCCACCAGTTCCTGCTCGATGGTCAGGCGTTCCTCGACCGGCGAAGACCCGGCATTCTCAGGGTCGACGGGTTTTGCATCATGACCCGCAAGGGCGCCACCTGCCGCGGCCGGCGTGGCGTGGCACTTGCTGCGAAGTTCCGCCAGCGTCATGGCGGCCTCACCGCTCCTCGCTTCCCGCAGAACGCAGTCCTCGTCCAGGTCTGCAATGGCAAGCGGCACATACAGCAAGCCGGTCAGGGTCAGCAGGCAGTAAGTCAATGCCCGGCGGCGCAGGCTTGTTTGAGGCATCGTCGTTTCCTGGTCAGGGCCTCCAGGCATCATCGCAAAGGCGCCGGGCGCATTCAACGCAGCAGATCACGTCAGCCCGCCGGCCAACAAAAAACCGCCCCGGCCATGGCACGGGGCGGTTTGCAAAGGCCGGCCGTTCAGCGTTTC
>JASFSI010000127.1:0-5500 GCA_050114495.1 Lysobacterales bacterium
TCAAGTACCTGTGCATGGGCGGGATCGACCGGTGAGCGCCGGCAGCAGCAACGCTGCCTGGCAGGCCCGCAAGGAGGCCGCGATTGCCCGCGGACAGGGAAACGTCGCCCCGGTATACATCGAACGGGCCCGCAACGCCGAGATGTGGGACGTCGAGGGAAATCGTTACATCGACTTCGGTACCGGTATCGCGGTCTGTTCGACCGGTCACATGCACCCCAGGGTTACGGAAGCTGTGAAGGCCCAGCTGGAACGGTTCAGCCATACCTGCGTCATGGTGACGCCCTACGACTCGGCCGTGATGCTGGCCGAAAAGCTCAACGGCCTGGCTCCCGGAGATGCGCAAAAGAAGTCCGTCTTCGTGACGACCGGTGCGGAAGCGGTTGAAAACAGCGTCAAGATTGCCCGGGCGCACACGGGGCGCCGAGGCGTGATCGCCTTCGGTGGCGGTTTCCATGGCCGCACCCTGCTGGCCATGGGGCTGACCGGCAAGATCACGCCGTACAAGAACCGCTTCGGCCCGTTTCCGGGTGAAATCTACCACGCGCCGTTTCCAATCGCGTACCACGGTGTCAGCACCGAAGACGCGCTGGCCGGCCTGCACCGGTTGTTCCTGGAGGACATTGCGCCTTCGGACGTGGCCGCGATCGTGGTCGAGCCCGTGCAGGGTGAAGGCGGCTTTTACCCGGCGCCCGACGAATTCCTGCTGGCGTTGCGCGGGCTGTGCGACGAACACGGTATCGTTTTCGTGGTGGACGAGATTCAGACCGGTTTCGCCCGCACCGGCCGCATGTTCTGCTCCGAGCACGCCGGGGTGGAGCCCGACCTGATGCCCGTGGCCAAGGGCGTTGCGGGCGGATATCCGCTGGCGGCGGTGGTCGGCAGGGCGGAGATCATGGACGCGCCGCTGCCGGGCGGGCTCGGCGGCACTTACGCGGGCTCTCCCGTCGCCTGTGCCGCGGCGCTGGCGGTCATCGACGTCATTCACGACGAGGGCCTGGTCGAGCGGGCCACCCGGATCGGCCACCTGTTCGGTGAGCGGCTGAATGCCCTGCAGCAGCGCTTTCCGGAGTTCATCGGCGATGTACGGGCTGAACGCGGGGCCATGCTGGCCATGGAACTGGTCCGTGACGGAGACCCCGGCCAGCCCGACCCGCAGCGGACGGCCACCGTGGTCACCGAGGCTTACCGGCGCGGCGTGGTCCTGCTGAGCTGCGGCAGCCGCGGAAACGTGATCCGTTTCCTGCCCGCGCTGACCATTCCGGAGGATGTGGCGGCTGAAGGTCTCGACATCATCGAGCAATGCGTTGAGACCGCGGCGGCGAGCTGAGCCTGCATGAGAGCAGCCGGGGCCCGGCGTCGCCGTGTTATGCTTTTTGCGCACCGCACAACGAACTCATTTCGAAACAATGGAAATCAGGCGAAGCGCACTCGTAACCCACACATCGATGGACATGTTCCGCCTGGTGCGCGACGTGGAGGCCTACCCGGACTTTCTGAAATGGTGCACCAGTGCGGAGGTACACGAGCAAACCGTTGAAGAACAGCTGGCCTCGCTGTCGGTCAAGGTCAGCGGCGTCACGCAGCGTTTCACGACGCGTAACCGCTTCGTGCCCGGTGAAAAACTGACCCTGTCCCTGGTCGAGGGGCCTTTTCGTCGCCTGGGTGGGGAATGGCTGTTTCAGCAGCTGGGAACAGACGGCAGCAAGGTCACGCTAATGCTGGAATTCGATTTTGCCAGCAGCCTGCTGTCTTCCGCGTTTCGGCGCGGGTTCACGCATGTAGCCGATCACCTCGTCAGTGAATTCTGCCAGCGGGCTGATCATGTCTACGGCTGACGAGGGCGCTGCGGAAACGATCCGGGTCGAAGTCGCTTACGGTACGCCGAAGCGGCAGGTCGTATTGCCGGTCGCTTTGCCGGCAGGTTCCACGCTGGAGGAGGCGATCGAGCGGTCGGGTATTCGGGATGAGTTTCCGGCGCTGGTCGTCGACCCGGCGGCGGTTGGCGTATTCGGCCGAAAAGCGCCGATGGATCACGTGTTGCGGGATGGCGACCGGGTGGAAATCTACCGGCCGCTGATCGCGGACCCCAAAGAAGCGCGCCGCCTGCGTGCACAGGCAGACAAAAAGCAGGGAAATTAACCGTCGTCCCGGTTCTGGTCCAGGACTTCCATGCCGCGCTGGAAATCGCGGTCATCCTCATCGAGCTGCGGAGCCGTTTCCTCGTCATCGTCTCCGCTCAGGACCTCTTGTTCAACCGATTCGACCGCCGCGTCCTGCGGACTGGCTGCCTCTTTCGGCTTGGTAAACGAAGCCACCGTGCCGGCGCCGGAACCGGTGTCCCCGCTCGACGCCGCGAAGGGATCGTCCTGCCCGACGATTTCTTTCAGCAAACCATTTTCGAAGTACAGCGTCACCGTGCGCAGGACCGGTTCGCTGCCGCGGCGGCTGAATGTCTGCACGTAATCCCAGCGATCCTGGTTGAAGGAATCCTGGACGGACGGTGTGCCGAGGACAAACAGGACCTGGCGCTGGTTCATGCCGACGTACAGCTCATCCAGGTCCTCCTGCTCGAGGGCATTGCCCTGCTGGATGTTCTGCTTGTAAATTAGGTTGCATCCCGTCGCCAGGGTGGCGACCGTCAGCAGGACGGCAAGTGTTCTGATCGTCATCTATAATCCGGGGTGCGTTGTGCCAGCCGTGAAGTTGGTGAATGATACAATAAACGCAGGCGGCTCCATAGGGTCGCCGGTTCATGTCAGGATACAGGAAACGCATTGCCCGCTCCGCGGGCGAACAGGTTACAAGGAATGAGAAGAGACAGTCTTAAAAATGCCGGCCTCAAGGTGACGCACCCGCGTCTGTGCATCCTGCGTATCCTGCAGCAGAACCGCAACGAGCACCTGACGGCCGATGACATCTACCGCCTGCTGGCCGAATCCGGCGAAGAAATCGGCCTGGCTACCGTGTATCGCGTTCTGAACCAGTTCGAGTCATCGGGGCTGGTCGAAAAGCACAATTTCGAAAGCGGGCATGCCTATTACGAGCTGGACGAGGGTGAGCATCACGACCACATGGTCTGTGTCGAGACCGGCAAGGTCATCGAGTTCGTCAGCGAGGAAATCGAGGCCGCGCAAAAAAAGATCGCCGAGGCGCACGGCTACGATATCGAGAGCCACAGCCTGGTGATCTACGTGCGGCCCAAAACAAGCTGAAAAACGCCGAAACCGACCGGTTTCAGTGACGTGTCGCGCCGGCCTCGCGAAGCAACTGTTCGGCATGCGCCCGACTTTGCTGGCTGACCTGCCCGCCGAGCATGCGCGCCACCTCGTCGATGCGGGCGTCCGAGGAGAGCAGGGTTGCCTCGACGCCGGTTCCATCCTTGATATTCGTTTTCTGCACGTTCACCTGGCTGTCGGCGTAGGCCGCGACCTGGGCCAGGTGCGTGACGCACAGGGCCTGGCCGTTTTCCGACAAGCGGCGGATCATCGCTCCGACCGTGCTCGCGGTGGCACCGCCCACCCCGGCATCGACCTCGTCGAACACCTGGGTCGCGTCGGCCCCGGCTTGTTGCGCGGCAACCTTGACGGCCAGGCTGATGCGTGAGAGCTCACCACCGGAGGCCACTTTTCGCAGCGGGCCGGGATCAATGCCCCGGTTGGCGCTGACGCTGAGCTCAAGTCGGTCGTCACCGCGCGGCGACGGTTTCCCCTCCGTGTTCTGCTGCACGGCGACTTCGAACCGACCCCCCTCCATGCCGAGTTCCTGCATCAGGCCGGTCACGCGTTCGGACAGGGCTTCGGCATGCTTTTTTCGGCTTCCGCTGAGCTTTGCGGATACCCTGCGGTAGGCAGCCAGCGCTTTTTCGAGTTCACTATCGATTTCCGCCAGGCGGCTGTCGCGTGAAGCGGCACGTTCCAGCCGAACGCACAGCTGCTCCAGGACCTGTTCCAGTTGCCCGGGCTGCGCGCGGTGCTTGCGCGCCAGGTCGTGCTGTTCGCGCAGCGTGCGTTCCAGTTCGGCCAGGCGTTCAGGGCTCAGGTCGATCCGCGACAGGGCGCTGTCGATGGCGCGCTCCGCCTCGCCGAAATGGATCGCCGCCTCGCCCAGTAGCGAGGAAGCGGTCTGGATATCGTCATCCAGCGCAGCATGCGGTTCGAGCGCGCGAAGTGCGCGGTGCAGGGCGGCTGAAGCGCCGGCGGTGTCGTCCTGCAGCGCCTGCCGGGCCGACTCCAGGGAATCCATCAGTTCGCCGCCGCGCGCCAGCATGCGGTGCTCTTTTTCCAGCTGGTCGAAGGCTTCTGCCGACAGCACGGCGCCTTTGAGTTCCCGCACCTGGAATTCGAGTAATTCACGGTCGCCGGCATCGAGCGGCGCTTCATCGAGCAGTTCCTGACGCTCGGCAGCCAGTTTCTGCCACGCCCGAAATTGCTTCTCGACGTCGAGGCAGAGCGGTTCGTGGTTCGCGAAACCGTCCAGCATACTGAAGGCTTCGCCGGTTTTGAGCAGGCGAAGGTGTTCGTTCTGCCCATGGATTTCGATCAGCAGGCTGCCGAGCTGTGCGAGCTGCTGGACGGTCACCGCGCTGCCATTGATCCAGGCACGTGAACGGCCGTTGGCGTGCAGCGTGCGGCGCAGCATGCAGGAAGCACCGTCGCCGAGTTCGGCGTTTTCCAGCCAGGTCCGGGCGGGGCTGCCGTCATCGAGTTCAAATTCGGCCGACAATTCCGCCTTGTCGGCGCCCTGGCGCACCGCTGCACTGTCGGCCCGGTTGCCGCAAAGCAGCCCGAGCGCACCGACGAGAATGGATTTGCCGGCGCCTGTTTCGCCGCTGATGCAGGTAAAACCGTCGCCGAATTCCAGCTCGAGGGCTTCGACGATGGCATAGTTGCGGATTTGCAGGTAGCTCAGCATGCGGGACGAATCACGGGCACGGGCGCTCAAGCTAGCATGCCGGGGCCTGAAGTGGCAACGCTGTTGCCTGCCGTCGCTTGAATCACCTACTGAAATCCCCATATCGTTTTCGACTTTAAAATGATTCGGGCACGGGCCTCGCGGCGGGATGCCCGGCAAGGGAGAAAACCGAGATGAAAGAAAAGAAGCACAAGCCGGACCAGCAGGCCGAAGCGACCGAAGCCGGGCAGTCGGAAATTCAGCCACCCGAAGAGGAGCAGCCTGCCGGCGAGGAAGGCATCTCGGAAAAAAGTTTCGAGGAGCTGGAATCGGAGGCGATCAACGCCGCACGCGAGGAAGTGGCGCGGATGCGGGACGCCATGCTGCGCATGCAGGCCGAGACCGAAAATACGCGCAAGCGATTGACCCGCGAACTGGAACGGTCGCGGCGCATGGCGCTCGAGCAGGTGATGAAAGACCTGCTCCAGGTTCGCGACAGCATGGAGCGCGGACTCGAAATCGACCGTGAAAACGCGACCGTGGAGGCCCTGGTCGAGGGCCAGGAGCTGACGTTGAAGATGCTCAGCAAGGTCATGCAGGATCACCA
>JASFSI010000128.1:0-5473 GCA_050114495.1 Lysobacterales bacterium
TCCACGCAGCACCGCCACGTGGTAGGACAGCAATTGCAGCGGCACGGTCAGGATCACCGGGGCAATCAGCGCTCCGCCGGTCTCCACTTCGATCACTTCACCGTGGCGTTCCCGAAAGCTCGAGGTCACCTCGCGGTCGGCGATCACGTACATTTCACCGCCACGGGCCCTGACTTCCTCGATATTGCTGATCAGTTTCTCCAGCAGAACGTTGTTCGGAGCAACCGCCACCACCGGCGTATCGCTGTCCACGAGAGCCAGCGGGCCGTGTTTCAGTTCACCGGCCGGGTAGGCCTCGGCGTGTATGTAGGAAATCTCCTTGAGCTTCAGCGCCCCCTCCATCGCGATCGGGTAATGGCTGCCGCGGCCCAGGAACAGGGCGTTGTGCTTGTCCACGAAGCGCTGCGCCAGTGACTCGATGCGCGCGTCCAGCTCCAGGGCGCGGTTGATTTTCACCGGGGTACTGGCGAGCTCTTTCACCCACTGCTGCAGGCGGTCCTCGCCCACACGGCCGGACAGTTCTACCAGCTTGAGCACCAGCAGCTGCAGCGCGACCAGCTGGGTGGTAAACGCCTTGGTCGAGGCGACCCCGATTTCCAGCCCGGCGCGGGTCATCAGGGAAAAATCGGATTCCCGCACGATCGAGCTCTCCGGCACGTTGCAGATCACCATCGTCGACAGGTAGCCGGCCGTCTTTGCGTGCCGCAATGCAGCCAGGGTGTCTGCCGTCTCTCCCGACTGGGAAATCGCTACGAAAAGCGTATTGGGCTGCACCACGGGATGCCGGTAACGGTATTCGCTGGCCACGTCGACCATGCAGGGGATGCCAGCCAGTTCTTCGATCTGGTAGCGGGCCACGAGACCGGCATGGTAGCTGGTGCCGCAGGCCACGATATGCACCTGTCGCACCTCTTTCAGCAGTTCATCCGCACCGACGCCGAAAACATTGGGCAGCACGTGTAGACCGTCGATGCGCCCTTCGAGTGTTTCCGACACGGCGCCGGACTGCTCGAAAATTTCTTTCAGCATGTAGTGCCGGTAACGGCCGCGCTGCGCCGCGTCGGCCGCCAGGTCGGCCTCTCTGACCGCCCGCGCAACGGCGGCACCATCACGATCCCGGATTTCGTAACCGGATGTGTCCATGCGAATGACGTCTCCCTCATCCAGGTAGACGAAGCGGTTGGTGACGGACAGCAAAGGATGGATATCTGATGCCAGGAAATGCTCGCGGAAACCGATACCCAGCACCAGGGGACTGCCTTCGCGTGCGCCCACGACAACGCCCGGCTCCCGCTCGCTGATCACCGCGATCGCGTAAGCGCCGCGCAGCCGCTTCACCGCTTCACGAACCGCGGCGAACAGGTCGAGACCCCCCTTCATCAAGCGGTGCACAAGGTGCGCCACGACCTCGGAGTCCGTTTCCGAGTCGAATACATAGCCCGCGTCGGACAGTTCCGCCCGAAGCGCCTCGTGGTTCTCGATAATGCCGTTGTGGACCAGCGCCAGCGTGTCGCCGGACAGGTGCGGGTGCGCGTTTTCGGTGCTGGGCACGCCGTGCGTGGCCCAGCGCGTGTGCGCGATTCCGCAGTTGCCTTCCAGCGGGTGCTCTTCGAGCAGCGCCTCGAGATCGGAAACCTTGCCCTTGGCACGCTGACGCTGCAGGCCCCGATCTGTAAGCAGGGCAAGCCCGGCCGAGTCGTACCCCCGGTACTCCAGTGTTTTCAAACCTGAGAGCAGGATCTCATTTACGCCCCGCAGGGCGGTGGCTGCAACGATACCGCACATGTGCTTTCCTCCCGTCCGCCTATTTTTTGACGGGCCGTTTCCACCCTTTCAGGGTCGTCTGTTTTGCCCGGCTCACGGTCAGGGCGTCGGGTGGCGCATCCCGGGTCAGTGTCGTTCCGGCACCGATGGTGGCGCCGCGACCGACCGTAACCGGGGCCACCAGCTGGGTGTCCGAGCCGATAAAGGCGTCGTCCTCGATGACGGTGCGGTGTTTGTTCGCACCGTCGTAGTTGCAGGTGATGGTTCCGGCCCCGATGTTGACGCCGCTGCCGACTTCCGAATCGCCCACGTAACTGAGGTGGTTGGCCTTGCTGCCTTCACCCAGCCTTGCGTTCTTCGTCTCGACAAAATTGCCGATACGGCAACCCGACGACAACACCGTTCCCGGCCGCAGACGGGCGAACGGCCCGATCTCGCAGGGGCCGGTGGTCTCGATTTCTTCCAGCACGCAGTGGGCCTTTACCGTGGTTCCCGCGGCCAGTGAACAGTCTCTGAGAACGGAACCCGGGCCGACATGCACGCCGTCGCCCAGGGTCACGCGGCCTTCGAGCACGACGTTGATGTCGATCAGAACGTCGCGCCCGGCCTCGACGGTGCCGCGCACGTCGACGCGCTCAGGATCCATCAGCTGCACGCCGGCGTCCAGCAGCGCGGCACGCATTCGGCCCTGGTAACGCCGCTCCAGCGACGCCAGCTGCCGCCGGTCATTGGCGCCTTCCAGGTCGCGGGCTTCCGGCGCGATCACGCCCTGGATGTCGTCGCCGTCGTCCCTGGCATGCTCGAGAATATCGGGAAGGTAGTATTCCCGCTTGGCGTTGTCGCAGCTGATCTTGCCAAGCCAGGCGCGCAGCCGTTCGGAATCGGCCATGAAGATGCCGGTATTGACCTCGCGGATTTCCAGTTGCTCAGGCTCGGCGTCCCGGTGTTCGATGACGCCGATGATATTGCCACCGGGGCCTCGAACCACGCGCCCGTAACCGTGCGGGTCTTCGGGTTCCATGGTCAGCATCGCCAGCGGGCCTTCATACGCCTCCATCATGCCGTTCAGCAGGGACGCGGGTATCAGGGGCGTGTCGCCCAGCAGCACCAGCACGCGGGCGCCGTCCGGTATGTCGGGCATGGCCTGCATAACCGCGTGCCCGGTCCCGCGGCGCTCGGACTGGAGCACCCAGTTGACCTCGTAAGCGCCGCAGACCTCGCGAACCGAATCGGCGCCGGCGCCGATGACGACGTGGATGCTCTCGGGTCCCATCGTGCCGATCGTGTCCAGCAGGTGCAGCAGCATGGGGCGCCCCCCCAGGGTCTGGAGCATTTTCGGGCGGCTGGATTTCATGCGGGTGCCCTCGCCGGCGGCGAGAACGACAATATGCAGAGGCTTGCTCATCGGGCCGGGCCTTCTTTCAATGCGTTGAGAACGAAGTATAGTCGCATCGTTAGCAATGCTCTATTTCAGAAGCCCGCCCCGATAGGCTATAGTCGCGGAACGAAAACAGTCCCGGCCTGACCAGGGCCGGAGCAACATAGAAACCCGCAACGCCATAGATGAGATTCCTCCTGAAGATCCTTGTCCTGTGCCTGGCGCAGTCTGCAGCTTTCGCTGACGAACCGGTGCAGTGGACCGCCAACGGCGGTCAGCTGATCCTGCAGGACGTACCGAGGATTCCGCCTGAACTGGTCAGGCGCCTGAACCGCTACCAGAACGTACGCTCGGCGGTATTCCTTGACTGGGCAAAAGACGGCGAAGGCATCTACATTCGCACGCGCTTTGGCGAAATCAGCCAATTGCATCGAGTCAGGCAGCCGGGCGGTTACCGTCAACAGCTGACCTGGTACCGGGAACCCGTCGGGCCGGTCATGCGCCGTGCAGGCGAGGGCGCTCTTTCCATCACGATGGACGAGGGCGGCCGCGAACAGGACCAGGTTTTCCTGTTCGATCCCGGAACGGGCGACACGCGACGCCTGACCGACGGCGTTTCCCGAAACCGGCTTGCGCTCTGGAGCCGCGACGGAAAAAAGCTGGCGTTCCAGTCAACGCGGCGCAACGGCCGCAGCAACGATCTGTGGATCATGAATCCGGACCGCCCGGGCAGCGAAGAACTTTTGCTGGAAGCGCCGGACGGTACCTGGTTCGGGCCAGCCGACTTCAGCCGCAATGGCCGCTACCTGCTCGTGCAGCGCTTTATCAGCGTCGACGATTCCCGTATTTACGTGCTGGACCTCGAGGAACGGCAACTGTACAGCGGCGCCGGCGGCGGCGAACGGCTCTCGGCCAATAAAGCGCTGTCTTTCGACCATCAGGGCAATGGCTTTTATTTCATCACCAATCAACGGAACCGCGCCGCTGAACTGGCCTGGATGCCGCTGGACGGTTCGGGTGAGGCCGTCTACATCACGGCGGACAGCCGCTGGGACGTGTCGGATTTCGCATTGAGCGCAAACGGCAAGCGCGGCGCTTTCGTTACCAACGAGGACGGCATCAGCCAGCTTTACCTGCTCGACACCCGCAGCAATCGTTACCGCCAGGCGAAACAGATACCGGTGGGCGTCATTTCGGGGCTGAAGTTCAGCCCGGACAGCCGCCGGCTGGCTTTCAACCTGAGCACGGCGCAGACCCCGAACGACGTGTACGTGCTGGAACTGGGAAGGCGGGCGCAATCGGCCGGAGAACTGCGGCGCTGGACGTTCAGCGAGGTCGGCGGACTGGATACCGATTCTTTCGTGGAGCCGAAACTGGTTCGCTACCCCACCTTCGACCTGGTCGGCGAGCAGCGCCGCACCGTGCCTGCCTTCGTCTATTCGCCGCCCGGCAAGGGCCCCCACCCGGTGGTCATCCACGTGCATGGCGGCCCGGAAGCCCAGTACCGCCCGTCCTTCAGCAAGAAAGTGCAAATGTGGCTGACGGAACTGGGCGTGGCCGTGATCGCACCGAACATCCGCGGCTCCAGCGGCTACGACAGCCAGTACCTGGCGGCCGACAACGGGCTGAAGCGCGAGGATGCGATCCGCGATATCGGCGCCCTGCTCGACTGGATCGCCACACAGGATGACCTGGACGAGGAACGCGTGGCGATTTACGGCAGCAGCTACGGCGGCTACGTGGTGCTGGCCTCGGCCGTGCACTACAGCGACCGCCTGAGGGCCGGGGTCGACGTCGTCGGCATCAGCAATTTCGTGACCTTTCTCGAAAACACCGAGGACTACCGGCGCGATTTTCGACGGCTCGAATACGGTGACGAGCGCGATCCCGAAATGCGCGCTTTCCTGGAACGCATCAGCCCCCTGAACAACGTCGACCGCATCAATATTCCATTGCTGGTCGTACAGGGCAGAAACGATCCCCGAGTCCCCGCGGCCCAGTCGCGCCGCATCGTTGACGCCCTGCGCGAACACGGTCAACCGGTCTGGTACATCGATGCACTGAACGAGGGGCACGGCTACGATCGCAAGGAGAACCGTGACATCTACGAACAGGCCACGATCCTGTTCCTGCAGCAGCACCTGGCCGATTGAGCCTGGCGGGCCCGGGTTGCCGCCGCGGTTCAACCCGGCACTGAAGCT
This sequence comes from Lysobacterales bacterium, assembly GCA_050114495.1. Taxonomy (GTDB): domain Bacteria; phylum Pseudomonadota; class Gammaproteobacteria; order Xanthomonadales; family SZUA-36; genus JABDPF01. The sequence continues at coordinate 5,344 of JASFSI010000128.1, forward strand.
GATTTTTCCCGCTTCTTAACGCGCCGGCCGAAATACGTCGGTGTCGGCATAGAACGCCGCGTCCTGGGGCGCGCCGGGCCACCAGCCGGGAATGCCCGCCAGCGGCAGGGGTGAGAGGTCGCGGGGCGAG
>JASFSI010000129.1:0-5450 GCA_050114495.1 Lysobacterales bacterium
CTTCACCGAGCTGGGCTGGACGGCGGATCCGATCAGCGGCGGCGACCGGGTCGAAGAAGGCGACAGCGTCATGCTCGATCGCCCCGCTCCCCTGCGGTTCGACTGAACAGCATAAAAACCTCACTGCGGTGAGATAAAAAAGAAAGACGGCCCGGGTTCACCCGGGCCGTTTTTTTTTGAGCGCCGATCAATAAATCAGGAAGTCCGCCCGTTCCTGGAGCCAGGCCTGTTCATCGGCCACGGCCAGGGCCTCGAGATCCGCGGGGAGGGAATTCGCATCATCCACCCAGTCGCGCAGTTCCGGTCCGCCGTTGATCACGTCAATGGCCATTCGGTCATACTCGTATTCATAAGGAAAATCCCGCCACAGATCGTAGTCCGGGGTCAGGGTTCGAATGGCCTTGAAGAGCAGGGCGGTCAGCCGCCAGGGGCGGAACGCGCCGTGATCGTAACTGTCGTCGTCAGCGTGAATCTGAAATCCGGCGCAAAGCGTTTCCTTGTGTTTGTGAAAGGTGGGTTCGAAATGACATTCGCGCAGACGGCATCCTTCGAGCCACTGCGGAGCGATGTTTACCATGGTTTCGAGCAGGGCGCGGGGCTCGATATCCGGGGCGCCGAACAGTTCCAGCGGGTGCGTCGTGCCCCGGCCCTCGGAAAGCGTCGTTCCTTCCAGCATCACGGTTCCCGCGTAGGCGCGCGCCATGGAGAGTGTCGCCGCGTTCGGGCTGGGGTTGACCCAGCTTCTTTCGGCCAGCGGCCAGCCGTAGCCCGGAGCCATCTCCGGTTGCCAGCCCTGCATGGCGACCACTTCGTAGTCCACGTCCAGGTCAAAGCGGTGAATGAACCAGCGGCCCATCTCCCCCGGTGTCAGGCCGTGCCGCATCGGCATCGGGCCCGCGCCGACGAAGCTCTCCCAGCCGGGGCGCAGCGTCAGTCCCTCGGCCGGCCGGCCGGCCGGGTTCGGCCGGTCCAGCACGATAACCTTCTTGCCCTGTTCGGCGCCCGCCTCCAGCACGTATTTCAGCGTCGTGATAAACGTGTAGATCCGGCAACCCAGGTCCTGCAGGTCGACGAGCAGCACATCGAAGTGATCCATCATTTCCGGTGTCGGGCGGCGGACTGCCCCGTAGAGGCTGAACACGGGAATTCCGAGGGCGGGGTCGACGAAATCCCCGGACTCGATCATGTTGTCCTGCTTATCGCCCCTGAGCCCGTGCTGGGGGCCGAAGGCGGCGGTCACAACAACCGTCTCCAGCGAGGAAATCGCGTCCAGAGAATGCCTAAGCGTTCGCGTGACCGAGGCCGGATGCGCCAGCAGTGCGATGCGCCGGCCTTGCAGAGGTCTTTGCAGTTCAGGATCTTCCAGCAGGCGGTCGATGCCGAATTTCATTATTGGCTCTCTTTCGCGTCACCGCGCGGGCCGGGACGCGCCATGGTCGCTTCGATTACGCGCAGCAGGCCCGGCAGCGCCGGATGGCGGGGGTTCGTCCTGGCCAGGGCCTGGACGACGGGCAAAGCCTTTTCGGGCTGGTTGCGCCGCAGGTAATGGTCGGCCAGGGCAAACTGAAAATCGGGATTTTCGGGCTGGACCGACAGCGCCTGCAGCAGCTTCGCCTCGGCGGCCGGCAGCTGGCCCTGCTGCTGGTACAGCAGCCCCAGGTTGTAATGGATTCGAGCCCGCTGCGGCAGCCCGTCCGAAGCCCGGGCCAGGTATTCCAGGGCTTCGTCGGGCCGGTTCATCTCGACCAGCAGAAGGCCCAGCGAGTAGGCCATTTCGAACATTTCGGGCTGTGATTCCACCACTTCTGTCAACAGCTCGGCTGCCTTCGCATTCTCACCCCGGGCGTTGTACAGCAGGGCCAGGTTTGACTTGGCCGGGAAAAACATATCGTCGATCCGCAGGGCGGCCGTGTATTCCTCGATCGCCCGGTCGGTTTGCCCCAGGCTGTTCCACAGGTTGCCGAGGTTGTAACGCCCGGACGCAAAATCAGCCGAATAGAGCATGGCCGCCTTGTACTCCTCGAGGACGTTTTCAAACAACTTGGTCTGCGGAATGTCGAGGTGCACGCTGAGCGGGCCGGCTAGGCGGCTTGCCGCCTCGATGCGCACGGTCTGCACCGGATCGTGCAGACTGCGGGCGAGCAGCTGGGCCAGGGCTCGTTCATCCGGCGACTGGACGACGGATAACGCCATGCGGCGCAGCATCGCTTCTTCGTCGAGCAGGGCGCTCTGGATTGCGCTGCTCGCTGCAGGGCTCGAGTAATAGACGTTGCCCAGCAATGCGATGGCCGCGGCGCGCGCATTGACCGGGTACAGGGCGTCTCCGGCCAGGGCGGCCAGGTCGGCGTCTGCCCCGGCTTCACCCTGGCGGCCCCGGTGCAGGGTGTAGCCGTAGTGGGATTTCCTGCCCGGACCGTACCATTCGGCGACCTGCTCGATCGACCACGAGGCCTCTTCGTCCACGTGGCAGCGCAGGCAGGCATCGGGCGAGCCCGTCGCCGCGGCCAGCGCCGGGTCGGGCACGCGAAAGCTGTGGTCCGGGCGGTAGTCGTTGCCCATGTAGTAGCGCCCCGGCATGTGGCACTGCTCACACTGCGCCCCGGTTCCGACCGCCCACAGCACGTCTCCGTCCGCGGAGCGGATGGGATCGCCTTCTTCTCCTTCCTCTTTGTGGAAGTGGTGCTCGTAGCTGTCGTACTGCGATTCCCGGTGGCACTGCAGGCACAGCGCGTTTCCTTCGAGCAGGCGGCGGGCCGTGTGCACGTCGTGGCAGTCGCTGCACTTCACGTCACGCTGAAACATCTTGCTCTGGATGAAAGAACCGTAGACATACACTTCTTCCAGGATCTGCCCGTCGGGAAAATAAAGGCCCTCCTCGAGCGCGCTGGGAATGAAGTCATCCATCAGCACGGTCTCGGTATGTCTCACGTCGCCGAGAGCGGCCCGGCGGGCATGGCAAACGGCGCATTGTTCGACCAGTTCCAAGCTGCTCAGTCCGGAGGTCCTGCGCGCGAGGTCGAAATTTTCGACCGCGGGGCGTGCCATGTCCGGCATGCTCGCCCAGTTCACGTGTTCGGAGCCCGGCCCGTGGCAGGCTTCGCAGCCCACATCGATATCCGACCAGGTCGTCGCGTAGGTATCGCTCTTGGGGTCGTAGTTTTTCTCGAGGTTGGTCGAGTGGCACTGTGCGCACATGCCGTTCCAGTTCTGGGCGGCATTGGTCCAGTACAGCCAGTCGTCCGGGTCGATATCCTCGTCCGGCGGAACACGGAACCACTGGTTTTTCTCCGTGTCCCAGGCGATCGGCAGGGTCTGCAGGCGGCCTCCGGGGAACGGCACCAGGTATTGCTGCAGCGGTTCCCAGCCAAAGGTATGCGTGATTTCGAACTCGCCCATCTCGCCGCCCGGTCCGGCCGTTTCCACGAAGTAGCGTCCGTCCCGGCGGTAAAACCGGGAGGTGACACCGTGCCGCGTGAACGAGGTGTTGTCGAAGTCGCCGCGAACCGACGCCTCCGTTGCGACATCCATGGCCAGGTCGTGGTGTGAGCCCAGCCAGGCGTCCCATTCCGGCTGGTGACAGTCCTTGCACTCGGCGCTGCCCACGAATTGCGGAACGGGCGCCTCGGTGGCGCTGCTCACGGGCTGACTGGCTCCGCGGTAGTGATAGACCGCGAAAATGACGACGATGAAGGCTGCCGCGGCCAATGCCAGCCGCTCCCATGCCGGTGTACGGGATGTCGCTGCGCTCATGTCGTTCCCGGGTAAGTGGCCTGGCTTGTTTCAAAAGCGGTGCGTTTCAGGCGGCGGCCGGTATCGACCCGGACCGTGCCGTTTTCAATGGTCACTTCAAAAAGATCCATCGCGCGCGGTGCCGGCGGTTGCACGACGTCGCCGTTGATATCAAAGGTCGAGGCATGACAGGGGCAGACAAATCGCTGTTCGTCCGCATTCCAGGGCACCGTGCAGCCCAGGTGCGTGCAGGTCCGGGAAAGCGCCAGGAAACCGCCGTTTTCGATGCGCGCCAGGTAGAACTTTCCGCGTACGAACGCCGTCACGGTTCCGGGTTCAAAATCGTCGACCGCTCCAACGGTGAATACCTCGCCCGGGTCGGTGGGTGAGTAGCGCGGCTTGCGCGGGGAAAAGTAGCCGCTGAGAAAGACGATCGCCTCGGCTGCCGCGACGATGCCGAGGCCGGCCCAGAGCCGGTTCAGGAATTTGCGTCGGTTCAGTTTATCGGCAGCCATTCATCCGCTCCAGGTCAATTGCATGCCCGGCCCCCGGAACCAGGTGCCGATCAGTGTGAGCGTTACGAAAGCAACCATGAGCAGCGTGAACAGGGCCTGCACGGACTCGTTGCGGCCGGCGCCGAAGCGCTTTCTGAGCAGGAAGTGAAACGCGAGACAGAATGCAATGATCACTGCAAAGGGCAGGAGACCGTTTTGAATCATCCCGGGCGACGCCTGGCCGTGCGCCGACAGTACCAGGTCGTCAAAAAGCACCGCCGCCACGGTGACGATGAAACCGGTCAAGGCGCCCGCCAGCGCCGTGATACGTCCCTTGCGGGACACGAACCAGGTTCCCGCCGGCCTGGAGTCGAAGCGGTACCAGGGAATACACAACAGGGCCACGGTCAGCGTCAGGGGGATCACCACGGCCGCGAACAGCGGGTGAAAGTGCATCAGGATTTCCTGGATGCCCATGAAGTACCAGGGCGCCTTGGTGGGGTTGGGGGACAAGCCGGGGTTGGCCTGCTCCGCCAGGGGCGCGTTGAAAACCATGGATGCCGAGATCAGCACGGCCAGTACAACCAGCACCATGGCGATCTCCCGCGTAAGCAGGTGCGGCACCGTGCTGGCCATCGGCAGCGGGTCCGGCAACGGCTCATCGACGCCGCGCGGAATGACGACACCGCCCGCCTTTCGAATACGCCAGAAATGAAAAGGCAGCAGGAACAGCAGTACGACCGGCACGATCGCGGTGTGAATCGCGTAAAAATTCATCAGCGTGGCGGGTCCCGGTTCCGTGCCGCCGAGAATGAACTGCTTCAGCGGCGCGCCGAGCCACGGCAGGTAGTCGAGCATGGACGTGCTGATGGTGATCGCCCAGTAGGAAATCTGGTCCCAGGGCAGCAGGTAGCCGGTGAAGTTCGAAATTACGATGGCGGCGAACAGGCCCAGCCCGACGACCCAGTTGAACTGACGCGGCGCGTGGAAAGCACTGGTGTAAAAGACGCGCAGCAGGTGAAGAAAGGCGGTCAGCAGAATTGCGTAGGCGCTCCAGCGGTGCATGTTGCGCAGCAGCTGACCGTAGGGTACGTCGCCGATGAGATAGACGATGGAATCATAGGCATGTGTCGGATGCGGTTCGTATACGAACTTAAGCAAAAAACCGGTCAGCACGAGAACAGCCAGCAGGGTCGTCGATGCGACGCCAAGCGCCCAGGTGGCGGA
>JASFSI010000130.1:0-5437 GCA_050114495.1 Lysobacterales bacterium
GGCGTCAACCACGTTGAGACCGTCTTCATCGGGCAGACGAATATCCGTGATCAACGCCGCCGGGTGGCTCTTTTCGAGGGCTGAACGGACACCGGTCACGTCCTCGAAGCTGGTGACCTCGTAACCGCGGCGTTTCAGTGCCCGCTGGAGTACGAAACGGATCGCCTCGTCGTCATCGACGATCCAGATGTCGCTGTGCGAATTCATTTTCCGCTATCCAGCGGCAGAAACAGGCTGAACCGGCTTCCCGGCTGCAGCGGCTCGAAGGTCAGCATGCCATCGTGAACGGAAGCAATCTGCTGGGACAATGACAGGCCCAGGCCCGTGCCGTCGCGTCGTCCGGTCACGAGGGGAAGAAACAGCAGCGAACGCAGTGATTCGGGGACGCCGCTGCCGTCGTCATCGACATCCAGCCGGATCGCACTGGCATGACCCGGGCGAAGAAAAGCGCTGCCGTGCTTCACGCGGGTGCGAATCCGGATGTGTCCGGCTCCGGCCTGGCACGCATTCCGCAGCAGGTTCAGGACCACCTGCCGAATCGCGCCGGCATCGACCCTGACCGGCGGAATGCTCGGATCGTAGTCGCGCTCGAACTCGACCTTCTCACCGAACTCCGCCTGGGCCACGTCCAGCGCCTCCTGGATCAGTTGATACATGTCGCAGTGGCTGATCTGCAGTTCCGGCTGGCCGAAGCGACTGATCAGTTCGTCGATGCGGTCCGATTCCCGCATGATGAGCCGTGCAAGCGTCTCGAGTTCATCCGACTCCAGTTCGTCTGCCAGCATTTGCGCCGCCCCGCGAATGCCGCCCAGTGGATTTCGCACTTCATGCCCCAGGTTTCTGCTCAGCAGCCCCAGCATGCCCGTCTGGATTTCCCGCTGCTGCAAGCGACGCCGGTTTTGCTCCCATTCGAGACTGTGAATTTCCAGAAGACAGTCGCCCTGCCGCGTCTTGCGAACGGTGCAGTCAAACAGCCCGCCGTCCATGCGCTGCTCGCGCAGGCACAGGCTCGAGTCCTGCCCGCCGGCATCGAGAACGGCTTCCCGCACCGGGTCGGGAACGCCCAATGCATCGAGACCCAGGCCCAGCGCGCGGTCCCGGCTGAGCATCATGGCCTGCTCGGCAGCGGTATTCATCATGTCGACCCGGCCATCCGGTCCAAACCATACGACACCGGTTTCGAGCAGGTCGAGGACATTTTCGTGCTGATCGCCGTACTCTGCCACCGTGCTTCTTAGGGCCCGCCCCCGCCGCGATTGAAGTTGACCGAGTGCTGCTTGACGAAAAAAGTGACCGGCGCGGTCGCGGCTATGCGCTGCCCGGAATCGTTCTGCAGCACCGCGTACACTTCGTGACTGCCGCGGTCCAGGACCAGCGTGACGCTGCCCCGGGTGGCGTCCCTGCCTTCCCCGTCCACGAACAGGGTCACGCTCATGCCATCGCGCAAGGGTGTGGAGGTCGCCCACGAAACCGTCACTTCGTTCCCGGTACCCCAGAATGTCTCCTCGTCCATCGGCTGGCTGATCCGGAAGTCCCGGTACATGCGCCTGAGTTCGGCCCGTGTCGGCTCGGCGGACTCTGATTCATCGCCTTCTGCCGCGGCTGTCCCTGCATCACCCGCCCCGGTATCTTCCGGCACCGCGACATCCGTCTCGATCACCGAGAGCGGCTGCAACTCGACCGGTTCCGCACCGGGGTTGGGCTTCTGGTCGGTGAACGTCACCGAACCATCCGGGTTGACGATTTTGTAGATCGCCTGGCCGAACGCAGCAGGCGAGATGATCAGAAGCAGACAAACGATCGCCGGTACCAGTCCTTTGCTCATGGCAGTTCTCCTTTTCAGTCAGTTCATGCCTCCGGCCCGGCAACATCGCCGGGCCGTGAATTTAGCTACCGCCGTGCGCTTCTTCCGCTTCTTCGTAAACGCTACAGCGAGTAGTACATACTGAACTCGACGGGGTGCGTACTCATGCGGAAGGTCGTTACTTCTTCCATTTTCAGCGCGATGTAGCCGTCGATCAGGTCGTCGTCAAAAACTCCGCCCGCCTTGAGAAACTCGCGGTCTGCGTCCAGTGCGGCCAGCGCCTGGTCCAGGGAAGAGCAAACCGTCGGGATCTGTGCCTCTTCCTCGGGCGGCAGGTCATACAGGTCCTTGTCCATCGGGGCGCCCGGGTCGATCTTGTTCTTGATGCCGTCCAGGCCGGCCATCAGCATCGCCGCGAACATCAGGTAACCGTTCGCGGTGGGATCGCCGAAGCGCACTTCGATTCGGCGGGCCTTCGGGCTGTTCACAAACGGAATACGGCAGGAAGCGGAACGGTTGCGGGCCGAGTAGGCCAGCATGACCGGGGCCTCGAAACCGGGAACCAGGCGCTTGTAGCTGTTGGTTGACGCGTTGGCGAAAGCATTCAGGGCGCGCGCGTGCTTGAAGATGCCGCCGATATAGTGGAAAGCGGTCTCGGACAGGCCGCCGTAGCCGTCACCGGAAAAGAGATTTTTTCCTTCTTTGGCAATGGACTGGTGGACATGCATGCCGGAGCCGTTGTCCCCCACCAGCGGCTTGGGCATAAACGTAGCGGTCTGCCCGTTGCGATGCGCCACGTTGTGCACGACGTATTTCAGCGTAAGCAGCTCGTCGGCCTTGGCCACCAGGGTATTGAATTTCGTTCCGATTTCACACTGCCCGGCGGTTCCGACCTCGTGGTGATGCACTTCGACGACCAGGCCCATCTTCTCCATGATCGCGCACATTTCCGAGCGCAGGTCGTGAAGCGAATCAACCGGCGGAACCGGGAAGTAGCCGCCCTTGACACCCGGCCGGTGGCCAATGTTTCCGCCTTCGTACTCGGCACCGGTGTTCCAGGCTCCTTCCTCGGAATCGACGCGGTAGGAACAGCCGTGCATGTCGGTTTCGTAACGGACGTCGTCAAACACGAAAAATTCCGGCTCCGGACCGAAAAACGCCGTATCCGCGATGCCGCTCGATTTCATGTACGCCTCGGCGCGCTTGGCCAGGGAGCGCGGGCAGCGGTTGTAGCCTTCCATCGTGTTCGGCTCGAGCACGTCGCAGCGAATGATCATCGTCTTGTGCTCGGAGAAGGGGTCCTTGACGGCGGTAGCGACATCCGGCATCAGCACCATGTCCGATTCGTTGATGTCTTTCCAGCCCTTGATGGAAGAACCGTCGAACATTTTTCCGTCTTCGAACAACTCCTCGTCGACGGCGCTCGCCGGCAGCGAAACGTGCTGTTCCTTTCCGAGCGTGTCGCAGAATCGCAGGTCCACGAATCGGAATTTTTTCTCTTCCAGGGTCTTCAGAATTTTTTCAGTGCTCATCGGTAGTCATTCCTGTGTTCGAGTGAAAGGCATGGGTTCGCTATTACCAAGCAGAATCCATGCCAATGCGATTGCCCGCAATTCCTGTGAACAAGACGCCTGATGGCGGCATATTCATGAATTTTAGATGCTATTTGTCGAATCTTTGAAACCCGTCGTTTAAAACAGGATTGTCCGCAAACCGCAGTCTAACATGGCCGCACCTGCATGGTGCAGTCCGCTGAACATTCTGCACCATCAGGGTGCGCTTAAAAAGCGATCCACAGCAGGACGATACCGAGCAGCAGCCGGTACAGGACGAAAGGCAGCAGACCCACGCGCTGGAGCAGCGCCAGGAACGCGGCAATGCAGACCCAGCCGGCAAGAGCCGAGAACAGCAGCGCCAGGAGGAACTGGGTCCAGTCAATGGGGGCTTCACCCTGCGCCACGCTGAGCATGCCGTAGGCGCCTGCGGCCGCGATGACCGGAATCGAAATCAGGAAAGAAAAACGCGCGGCGGCATCCGGCGTGAATCCCAGGGCGCGCCCGGCCGTGATCGTAATGCCTGAGCGGGACGTACCCGGCACCAGGGCCAGGGCCTGGGCCAGGCCAATCAGGACCACGGACCTCAGCCCCATGCTTTCGAGCGGCCTGACGCTCGGGCTGAAACGGTCGGCGGCCCAGAGCAGCAGGCCGAATCCGATGGTCGTGCCTGCAATGACGCGGACGTCGCGCAGGTAGGTCTCGACAAGATCGTGGGCGAAGTAGCCGAGCAAAAGCGCCGGCACGCTGGCCACCGCGATATACGCCGCCATTGCGCGGGCCCTGCGGCCGCCTTCATCCGGGTTCCGAGCCAGGCAGGCCCCGACCATCGAAGAAAGATCGGATCGAAAGTAGAACAGGACGGCGAACAGCGTTCCCAGGTGGGTGGCGACATCGAATACCAGGCCCTGGTCCGGCCAGCCAAAAACCTTTCCGCCGAGTATCAGGTGAGCCGAGCTCGATACCGGAAGAAACTCCGTCAATCCCTGGACCAGGGAAAGCACCAGGATCTGGATCAGCGACATCGGTAACCCTCAAAAGCAGTAAAGCTTTTGCGGGCAGTATCTCATAGAATAGCGATTTTCATGGGTGAAAAAACGTGAACAGGCTACTGACCGCATTGATGTTCCTGCTCGTGGCGGGGAACCTTTCCGCGCGGAGCGCCGCGGACTACCTGCCCGACGACATGCAGGCAGACCCCGCAATTCCCACACCGGAAGCCTGGCTCGGCTGGGAGATCGGTGACCGTCATGTCGGGCACGACGCCCTGGTGGGCTACCTGTATGCACTGGCTGCGTCGTCACCGCGCGTGACCATCAGGGAGACAGGCCGCACGCACGAAAAACGACCGCTGCTGCAGCTCGCCGTTACCAGCCCGGAAAACCAGGACCGCCTCGAGGCGCTTCGCCAGGCGCACCTGGCGGCAGAGCCTGAAGGTCCGTTGATCGTCTGGATGGGCTACAGCGTGCACGGCGACGAACCCAGCGGGAGCAACGCCTCCATGCTCGCCGCCTATTACCTGGCCGCATCCCGCTCTGCCGCCGTAACAGAGCTGCTCGAGGGCACGATCGTGCTGATCGATCCGGCCATCAACCCGGACGGGCTCGATCGTTTCGCCAGCTGGGCCAACCAGAACGCGGCGATTAACCCGGTCAGCGACCCAATGACGCGCCAGCACCTGCAGCCCTGGCCGGGGGCACGCACCAACCACTACTGGTTCGACCTCAACCGTGACTGGCTGCCGCTGGTTCAGCCGGAGTCGCGGGCCCGCATCGTCGAGTACCATCGCTGGCTTCCCCACGTCCTGACTGATCACCACGAGCAGGGCGGCCGCAATCCGGGCTTCTTTTTCCAGCCCGGGGTTCCCAGCCGCCAGAACCCTCTGACGCCCGGCGAGAACCTCGAGCTGACGCGATTGCTGGCGGATTTTCATGCCACGGCGATGGATGCCGCGGGCCAGCTCTATTTCACCGAGGACTCCTACGACGACTTCTATTTCGGCAAGGGTTCGACCTATCCCGACATCAACGGCGGGGTCGGCATCCTGTTCGAGCAGCGCGCCATTCGCGGACAAGCGCTG
>JASFSI010000131.1:0-5435 GCA_050114495.1 Lysobacterales bacterium
ACCCGATAACAAAAAACCCGCCAAGAAGGCGGGTTTTTTCGGGGTCGCCCGCATCGCGGGCGCCTGCAATTCCCCGGCTTAGCCGAGCTTCTCGCGGATACGGGCGCTCTTGCCTTCGCGGCCGCGGAGGTAGTACAGCTTGGAGCGGCGAACGTCACCCCGGCGCTTGACCTTGATCGAATCGATCATCGGGCTGTGCGTCTGGAAAACACGCTCCACGCCGGTGCCGTGAGAGATTTTACGAACGGTGAACGCGGAATTCAGGCCGCGGTTCCGAATGGCGATGCAGACACCTTCGAAAGCCTGCAGGCGCTCGCGGTTGCCTTCCTTCACCTTGACGTTTACCACCAGGGTATCGCCCGGCCCGAACTGGGGAATATCCTTGTTCAGCTGCTCGGCGTTGATTTCGTCGATGATGTTGCTCATTTTTCTCGATCCTATGCTCAGTGTCTTCGCTTGGAGACGGACAGCTTGCGCATTCTACTCCGACTCCGATTTCAGTTCAGCTTTAAACTCCGCCAGGAGTGCCGCCGATTGTTCATCCAGGTCCAGTCGTTCCAGCAGATCCGGCCGTCTGAGCCAGGTCCGCCCCAGGGCCTGTTTCCTGCGCCACCGTTCGATGGCCCCGTGGTCGCCGGACAGCAGCACCGGCGGCACGCTCAATTCTTCCACCCGCTCCGGGCGGGTGTAGTGCTGGCAGTCCAGCAGACCGTCCGTGAACGAATCCTGCTCTGCCGACTGCTCGTCACCGAGCACGCCCGGCAACAGGCGCGTAACGGCGTCGATCATGACCGCCGCGGCGAGTTCCCCGCCGCTGAGGACGTAGTCGCCAATCGACCATTCCTCGTCGACTTCCAGCTCGATCAGCCGTTCGTCGATGCCTTCGTAGCGGCCGCAGACCAGTATCAGGTCACTGCGCTGCGACAGCTCACGCACCACTGCCTGGTCGACCACCCGGCCTTGCGGGCTCAGCAGGCCGACTTTCGCGCCCTCGGCCGCCGCGGCTCGCGCCGCCCGGATCGTGCTGCGCAGCGGTTCCACCGCCATCACCATTCCGGGACCGCCGCCGTAGGGCCGGTCGTCGACCGTGCGGTGCCGGTCGGTGGCGAAATCCCGCGGGTTCAGCAAATCCAGTTTCACCCGTTGATCGCTGATCGCGCGGCCCGTGACACCCAGGCCCACCAGCGACCGGAATTCATCCGGAAACAGCGTCACCACCTGGATGTGCATCGACCCGTTGTCCCTAGAACTCGGGGTCCCAGTCCACGACGACGACGCCGTGTTCCAGGTCGACACGCTGCACGTAGTGCTCGAGGACAAACGGGATCAACCGTTCCCGCTCTCCCTTGACCACCATGACGTCATTCGCCCCGGTGGCCATCATCCGTTCGATGGTTCCCAGCGGGGTTCCATCGGCGAGCTGCACGGCCAGGCCTTCGAGGTCCATCCAGTAGAACTCGCCCTCTTCCGATTGCGGAAGTTGATCGCGATAGACGGCGATTGGCTTGTTGACCAGGCTCTCCGCCGCATCGCGATCAGTTATGTTCTCAAACAGGGCAATCAGCCGATTGCCGTGTTTTTTGCCCTGGCTGACGCGGACTTCTTCTCGCGATTCGCCCAGCAGCCAGGGTTGGTAATCGAAAATCGCTTCCCGGGGTTCGGTCAGGGAATGGATTTTCACCCAGCCCTGCACGCCGTGAACGCCGGAAACGTGGCCCAGTGGAATGATTCGTTGATCCACGGCACGCCCCGGTAAAGCAGCCGGGCTCAGGAAGCGGCTTCGCGCGCCTCGGAAACCAGCGTTTTAACGCGATCGCTCAGCTGGGCGCCGTGGCCCTGCCAGTATTCAATGCGTTCCAGGTCGAGACGCAGGCGCTCTTCCTGGCCGCGGGCGACCGGGTTGAAAAAGCCGAGACGCTCGATGTTGCGCCCGTCACGGGGCTTGCGGCTGTCCGCCACCACGATGTGGTAGAAGGGCTTCTTCTTGGCGCCGCCGCGTGACAATCTTATTTTGACCATTTTCTTGTTAATCCGGTAAATGAACTAGCGAACCACCCATTTTAACGTGATTCTTTGGAAAATAAAATAGGCTGGTGATTCAGAACGGCATCTTTCCGCCGGGAAATTTGCCGCCCGGCAGCTGTTTCTGCATCTGCCCCATCTTGCGCATCATGCGCGCCATGCCGCCCTTGCCCATTTTTTTCATCATTTTCTGCATCTGCGCGTGCTGCTTGAGCAGCCGGTTCACCGTCTGGATCTTCGTGCCCGAACCGTTGGCGATACGCTTTTTGCGCGATCCGCGGATGATTTCGGGCCGCTGCCGCTCGCCGGGCGTCATCGAGTTGATGATGGCGATCATCTGGTTCGTCTGGCGGTCGCCCACCTGGGACTTCACCTGGTCCGGCAGGTTGCTCATGCCGGGCAGCTTGTCCATCATGCCGCCGAGGCCGCCCATGGTCTGCATTTGCTCCAACTGCGCCTTGAAATCCTCCAGGTCGAAACCCTTGCCCTTGCGGATTTTCCTGACCAGTTTCTGGGCCTCGTCCTGGTCGACCTTGCGGTGGACTTCCTCGACCAGGGAAAGCACGTCGCCCATGCCAAGAATGCGGGACGCGACCCGGTCCGGGTAAAACGGCTCGAGGGCATCCACTTTTTCGCCGGCGCCCACGAACTTCACCGGCTTGCCGGTAATCTGGCGTACCGAGAGCGCCGCGCCGCCGCGCGCGTCGCCGTCCGTCTTGGTCAGCACGATGCCGGTCAGCGGCAGGGCCTCGTTGAAGGCCGCCGCGGTGTTCGCGGCATCCTGCCCGGTCATCGCGTCGACCACGAACAGGGTTTCGTGCGGATCGACGGACGCATGCACGTCCTTGATCTCCGCCATCATCGCCTCGTCGACGTGCAGGCGGCCGGCGGTATCAACCAGCAGCACGTCGCACATCTGGCGCCTGGCCTCGGCCAGCGCGTCGCGCGCGATATCGGCCGGTTTTTGCGTGACTTCCGAGGGCTGGAACACCGCGCCAACCTGGTCGGCCAGCGTTTTCAACTGCTCGATGGCGGCCGGCCGGTAGACGTCACAGCTCACGACCATGACTTTTTTCTTGTGCCGGTCGATCAGCAGGCGGGCCAGCTTGGCGGTGGTCGTGGTTTTACCCGAACCCTGCAGACCCGCCATCAGCACGGCGACCGGCGGCTGCGCGCGCAGGTCCAGCGCCTCGTTCTTCTCGCCCATGATCTTGACCAGTTCGTCGTGAACCAGTTTCACCATGGCCTGGCCGGGCGTCAGGCTCTTGAGTATTTCCTGCCCCAGTGCTTTTTCGCGGACTTCGCTGATGAATGTCTGCACGACGGGCAGCGCGACATCCGCCTCCAACAGGGCGATACGCACCTCGCGCAGCGTGTCGCGAACGCCGTCTTCGGTCAGCCGTCCTTTCGACTTCAGCTGGTTTACCGTGCGCGAAAGGCGATCGGTCAGGTTTTCAAACATCTGTTTCTCCGACGATGGAATCTGTCGATCTATGCAAAGAGTCGGGTATTATAGCCGCTGCGCAACACGATTCGCGGTACGAGATGAACCACGACATTCCATTGGTGCTGGCAGCGGTCTTTTACATGGTGTCCGCGGGCCTGCTTTACCACTCGATCAACACGCGCTCGAAAAAAACCCAGTCCACTGCGGTGTGGCTGGCGGCAGCCGGCTGCCTGGCGCATGCCGTGGCCCAGTATTCGCACTGGTTCACGGGCCCCTTGCCCGACGTCGGGGTGGCCCCATTGCTGTCGTTGTGCGCATTCGTGATCATCGTGCTGCTGCTGACCTCCGCGTTTTCGGAAAAGCGCCTGTTCGCGGCCGGCCTGGTGGCCCTGCCCATCGCTGCAGCCGTGCTGGTACTGGAACTGTTCCTGCCGCACCAGCCGTTCACGACGGATGCCCGGTCGTCCGGTTTCACCCTGCACCTGATCAGTTCCGTCCTGGCGTTCGGCCTGTTGAGCATCGCCGGCGTCTACGCCTTTTTTGTCTTTGTCATCGATCACTTTCTGCGCAACCACCACCTGAACCCGTTCGTGCGCACCCTGCCGCCGCTGGAAGTACTTGAAAACCTGTTGTTCCAGGTGATCGGTGCGGGGTTCCTGCTGTTGACGATTTCACTGGTGAGCGGCGCCATCTTCATCAATGACATTTTTGCGCAGCACCTGCTGCACAAGACGATCCTGTCGATCCTGACCTGGCTGGTTTTCGGCGTGCTGCTGTTCGGCCGCTGGCGCTACGGCTGGCGCGGCAGCCTGGCGGTGCGCATGACACTGGTCGGCGTGGCGCTGCTGGTTCTGTCTTACTTCGGAACCAAGATGGTGCTCGAGATCATCCTGGGTCGCAGCTGGCAATCCTGAGCCGTGGACGAAATTCCGCTCGGAAGCCTCTACCTGACGCTGGTCGTCCTGATACTGCTTTCCGGCTTTTTTTCCAGTTCCGAAACCGGCCTGATGGCGATCAACAAGTATCGCCTGAGGCACCTGGCCAACAAAGGTCACAAGGGCGCGCGGCTGGCGCAAAAACTGCTGGCCAAGCCCGATCGCCTGATCGGGCTGATCCTGCTCGGCAATAACCTGGTCAATATCCTGGCCGCGTCGATCGCAACCGTGATCGGAATCCGGCTGTTTGGCGTGAACGGCGTATGGATCAGCTCGCTGATCCTGACGGTCGTCATCCTGATTTTTGCAGAAGTCGCGCCCAAGACCGTGGCGGCGGTCAACCCCGAGCGCATCGCCTTCCCGGCCGCCTTTCCGCTTTACGGCCTGCTCAAGGTGCTCTACCCGGTGGTGTGGCTGGTCAACGGCTTGGCCAACCTCGTGCTGCGCCCGTTTCGCGTGCGCACCAACGTGGAACTGATCGAACACCTCAACCGCGAAGAACTGCGCACACTGGTCAAGGAAGGCGGCGAGCAGATTCCGGACGACCACCAGCGCATGCTGGTCAATATCCTGGACCTGGAGCACGCGACCATCGAGGACGTGATGATCCCGCGCCAGGACATCGTCGGCATCGACCTCGACGACGACTGGGAAGACATCCTGACGCACCTGACCCAGACCGTGTATACCCGCATGCCGGTTTTTCGCGAAAGCATCGACCAGGTCGAAGGCCTGCTGCACATCCGCACCGTTATCGCCAAGCTGGCGCTGGGCGGACTGACCTTCGATGACCTGAAACGCTCCGTGCAGCGGCCCTACTTCGTACCCGAAGGCACCACGCTGACGCAGCAGCTGCTCGAGTTCCAGCGACGCGAACGCCGCATGGCGCTGGTCGTTGACGAGTACGGCGATATCCAGGGGCTGGTCACGCTGGACGACATACTGGAAGAGATCGTCGGCGAGTACACCGCGGAAAGCCGTGCCAAGTCGCGCGATATCCGCCTGCTGGATGACGGCAACTACCTGGTCAA
>JASFSI010000132.1:0-5432 GCA_050114495.1 Lysobacterales bacterium
CAGAGGCGTGCCGACCGACGAGGGCGTATAGAAGGCCGGGATGCCCGCGCCGCCGGCGCGAATGCGCTCGGCCAGCGTGCCCTGCGGCACCAGTTCGAGTTCGATCTCGCCGGCCCGGTACAGCTCGGGGAATACCAGCGAGTTGGCGGTGCGAGGAAAGGAGCAGATCATCTTTCGAACCTGGCGGTTTTCGATCAGCGCCGCCAGGCCGACGTGGCCGCTTCCGGTGTTGTTGTTGACAACCGTGAGGTCTTTCGTGCCCTGGTCGATCAGGGCGTGGATCAACTCGATCGGGCTTCCGGCCTCGCCGAAGCCTCCGATCATCACGGTGGCGCCGTCGAAAATCTCGCTCACGGCCTCCGCGGGTGATCCGATTTGCTTGTCGATCATGTTCCTTGCCTCGTCAGGTCAGCCCAGGGCGGCCTTTTTCTTTTCGATGACTTCTTTACGCAGCTCATCGTGGTCGTGGTACAGGCCGAGTTCGTCGTAGATCACGCGGTCGTCGTAGCCGCTGAACCAGATGGCCTCCGGGTTGCGCGCGACAATGCAGACCTTGCCCCGGTCCGGCGCGTCGGCCGCGCTGCGCAGCAGCTTGAAGATCACGAAGCCGTTTTCCGTTCCGGGCACGCCCGGCAGCGGCCCGTTGGTCACGGCATTGACCTCGGTCTTGCCTTTGTAATGCGTGATCGAGAGCCGCGCATGGGCTTCGACGCCGGACAGGCCTTTCTGCGACTCGTTCAGGCAGCGCCAGGCTTCCTCGATCGGCACGTTGAAGTTCTTGTGGCCGATGATGTCGCGGCCGCAGAAGAAGTAGTGGTTCTCGACGCCGTTGCGTTTCATCTCGCGCTGCAGGATGCGCAACGCGTCGGGGTCGTTGTTCACCCCCTTGATGATCGGCGACTGGTTTTCGATGTTCATGTAGTGCCGGCCCGCGACCTGCTGCACCGCGTGGCGCGTTTCGGGAACCCATTCCAGCCCGCCGCCCGGGTGGTCGATGAAGTTGCCGCTGTCGTCCTTGGCCAGGAATTCGTCCGGGTGGTTGAAATGGATCACGATGCGAATGTTGACGTCCGGCCAGGTCGCGTTGAACTTGTCCATCATGTCGAAGAAGCCCTCGTCGAAGCGCTTCGGGAAGAAGGCCATTTCCTTGGTTCCGATACGGATCTGTTCGATGCCGGCTTCGGCCAGCGCCGCCAGCCAGGCCGCGATGTTCTTGTTGCTGAGCACCATCGGGTCGCCGCCGGACATCAGGATTTCGCGGAGTTTTTCGCGCCCGGTCACCGGATGGCGTCCGCCGTTCTCCGCAACGATGCGGTTGTGCTCGATGATGTAGTCGGTCACGTCCTTGATCTGCGCCAGCCCTTTCTTTGCGACGGTGCCGTCGTGGCGCTCGACTTCCTTCTGTGCGACCAGTTCTTCCCGGTAGCAGAAGCGGCAGTGCGCGGAGCAGGTGGAGGCGACGTAGGCCAGGCCGATCTCGTACTTGTGCAGCAGTCCCTCGACCGGGCTGTAGTCCATCTGGTGGCCGGGATCCTCGGCGCCCGCCAGTTCCTCGGTTTCCCGGGGGTTTGCCTTGACCAGGGTCTGCAGCGGCTTGCTGTTGCGGGCACGCTCGAAATAGTGGCGCGTCATCTTGACGGGCATGCGTTTTTCGACGTCGAGTTCCGTTCCCGTCAGGGCCGAGAGCTGCTTGAGTTCCAGTTCGCTGTAGAAACCCTGCATGTCTTCCGGCGCCGTGCCGTTCAGGAATTTCTTGATCCCGGTGATGATCTGGCGGTCGTACTTGCCGTTCTCGACGGTATCGAGAAAGGCCTGTTCTTTGGCGGAAGGTTCGTATTTCGCTTTCTTCAACATCGGTGACTCCGTGAAAGGTGATTTCAGGCCTGACATATTCTAATTAGTAATAGTGCAGACCGGTAAATGGGGTTCTCTGATATGTCATTAAGTGCATATTATACAAATAATAAATCCAATATAGTGAGTTAAATCAGGTTTTGTTGATACGACTATATTTCATTAAATGCATGATATATAGTAATGGATATGAGCCAGCAAAAGCGCCTGATGCCCAGCACGAGCATGCTGCTCGCCTTTGAGGCGGCTGCGCGCTCGGGCAGTTTTACCGAGGCGGCCGCGGAACTGAGCCTGACGCAGGGCGCGATCAGCCGCCAGGTGCGCGCACTCGAAGAGCAACTGGGGGTGCAGCTTTTTTCGCGGGAAAGAAAGTCCGTTCGCCTGACCGCCGCCGGGAAACGCTACGCTGACGAGGTCGAAAAAGGCCTGCAGGCCATTCGACTGGCCACGCTCAATGCCATGACCGACCCGCGCGGCGGTACGCTGAACCTGGCGATCCTGCCGACCTTCGGCACCCGTTGGCTGATTCCGCGCATGCCGGGTTTCCTGGCCGAGCACCCGGACATCACGGTCAATTTCGCTACCAAGCTGTCGCCGTTCGATTTCAAGAAAGAAGACCTGCACGCGGCGATTCATTTCGGCCACACGGACTGGCCGAATACCGAGAGCACGTTCCTGATGCGGGAAGAAACGGTGCCGGTGTGCGCGCCCGCGCTGCGGTCCGCGCACGAACTGACCCGTCCCGAGGACCTGCGCGACATGCCGTTGCTGCAGCTTCGCACCCGTCCCGCGGCATGGCAGGAGTGGTTTTCCGCTGCCGGACTCGACGTGCCGGCGGCGGGCGGCATGGTGTTCGAGGAAATCTCGACGACCGCGCAGGCGGCGGTGGCCGGGCTCGGTGTCGCGCTGCTGCCCCGTTTCCTTATCGAGAACGAACTGCAACAGGGCGACCTCGCGGTTGTTTTTGAACAGCCGCTCGAAACGGCTTTCGGATACTACCTCGTTACACCCAGGGAGCGGGCGGGTTACGCCCCCGTTCTTGCTTTCAGGAACTGGCTGCTGCGCGTTATCGGTTGAATTCCGCGATTCATCGGGCAGGCGGTCTCAGCGACGGCGTTTGTGCTTCATCACGGAGCGGACCATTTTTCCGAACGCGCGGTCTTTTTCCCGTTTCTCGCGGTAGGACATTGCGTTGAATGCCGATTCGCGCTGCATCGCCAGGTAATTTTCGAAGCGTTTCCTGGACAGTTTCCCATCGTCCATGGCCCTTTGAATCGCACAGCCTTTTTCGCTGCCGTGGGAGCAGTCGGAGAAGCGGCACTGGCGGGCCAGCTCTTCGATCTCGGCAAAGGTTTGCCCGATGCCTGTTTCAACAAAAAGGTTTCCGAGTTCACGCATTCCGGGCGTGTCGATGATCATCGCGCCTGAAGGCAGGCGAATCAGCTGGCGGGCCGTGGTCGTGTGGCGGCCCTTGCTGTCCTTTGCACGGACCGCACGCGTTTCGAGTCGCTCGTTTCCCAACAGGCGGTTGAGCAGCGTGGACTTGCCGACGCCTGAAGAACCCACCAGGCAGAAGGTTTTTTCGGGCTCGAGCAGGGCCGCGATACGGTCGAGGTTTTTACCGCTTTGGTTGCTGAACGTGATCACCTGCAAGCCGGTGAGCAGGTCGGAGATTCCGGCCAGCCTGTTTTTTTTCTCATCTTCGTCGCAGAGGTCACTCTTGCTGAACAGCACCACCGGCACGATGCCGCTTTCGTGGATCATCACGAGGTAGCGCTCGAGGCGCCGGGGATTGAAATCGTGGTCGAGCGACTGGACCACGAAAGCGGTGTCGATGTTGGCGCCGATCAGTTGGTAGTCGACGTTCCTGCCCGGGCTCTTGCGTTTCATCAGGCTGCTGCGGGGCAGCACGTCGTGAATGATCGCATGGGTACGGTCGTCCAGGAATTCGGCAGACACCCAGTCACCGACCGTGGGCAGATCGAGCGCCGAGCCGGCCCGGTGCAGGTAGCGGCCGGCCAGCTCGGCGCGAATTTCCGAAGAGCCGTCCGTTACGACGAACCGCTCTTTGTGCACGGCGACGACACGCGCACGAACCAGGACACCGTTTTCGCCCGGCTCCATCGGCTCAGGCCTTCGCTTCCTCCGTCTTTTCCCGGTCCTTGCCGCGCACCATCAGCAGGCGAACCAGCGCGGGCAGCAGGACGATGGCGCCCACCATGTTGGCCAGGAAGATGAAGCACAGCAGGATGCCCATGTCGGCCTGGAACTGCAGGGTTGAGAAGATCCAGGTGCCGACGCCCGTGGCCAGCGTAAAGCCGGTGAAGATCACCGCGCGGCCGGTCAGGCGCAAGGTTCTGTAATACGCCGTTTGCAGGTCGTGGCCGTGGCTCAGTTCCATGCGCAGGCGGTTGAAAATATAGATGCCGTAATCGACACCGATACCTACGCCCAGAGCGACGACGGGCAGCGTGTTGACCTTCAGCCCGATGCCGTAGATCGCCATCAGGGCCTGCGCCAGCGTCGAGACGATCACCAGCGGCAACACGATGCTGAGCGTTCCCAGGACGGTCCGGTAAGCGAGCAGGCACAGCACGATAATCGAGCCGAACACCAGGGCCAGCATGGGTTTTTCCGCGGCCTCGACGTCTTCGTTCGTCGCCGCCATCACGCCCACGTTGCCGGTCGCCAGTCGGAAACGGAGTTTTTCTTCCGTGACCGCACCGGGTTCGTCGGCCAATTCATCCAGCGTCGGGTGCTCCATGTGGAACTCGAGGTCGACGACGTGCTCACTTTCGCGCAGGCGCTTGACCTCGTCGACGATGGTGGCGATGGTCTCGGCCTTGTGGTCGGTGGTGAACACCAGGATCGGTATGGCGCTGCAGTCGTTGTTCAGCAGGCCCGTATCGGTGGGAATACTGCTGAGCGCCTGGCGCAGCACGTAGCGGTCACTGGGCAGGTAGCGCCACTTGATGTTGCCCTCGTTCCAGCCGGAGTTGACGACCTTGACCGCCATCGGCAGCGTAATCACTTTCTGCACGCCCGGAACGTTGGCCAGGTGCCAGGCGAAGTGATCGATGGCCTCCATGACCTCGTAGTTCTCCGTGCAGGCATCGGGCACGGTCTCGGCGATGACGGTCAGCAGGTCAACCCCGAGCGCAAACTTCGAGGAGATCAGCATCGCGTCCTGGTTGTAACGCGAATCGGGCCTCAATTCCGGCACGCCGGCCTCGGAGTCGCCGATCTTCATGTCCTGGGCCTTCCAGAAGCCGCCGACGAACAGGACGATGGCGATTCCGACCGTCCACGCCGCCCGCCTGGGCTCGGTAAAGGACGCCAGGAAACGCCAGATCGGCGCGTCCTTGGCGGCCCGCTTGAGCAACCGGTGGCGGTATTCTTCCGCGTTCTTCATGTGCAGCCAGGACAGCAGGATCGGCAGCAGGAAAAGATTGGTCAGGATGATGATGGCCACGCCGATGCTGGCCGTGATCGCCAGTTCCTGGATGATGCGGATCTTGATGAACAGGATCGTCAGGAAACCGATCGCATCGGATACCAGCGCGATGGCGCCCGGTGTC
>JASFSI010000133.1:0-5397 GCA_050114495.1 Lysobacterales bacterium
AGGGCCTGAACCTGCTGGGAGGCGGGCTGTCGGTGTCCGGACTCGCCGAGCACGATTATCCGAATATCGAATTGGCGGCGCGCATGGGTGCGGACTATGTTGCGGTTTCTTTCGTCAGCAGTCCCAACGATATTGTCGAGGCACGGCGTTTGCTTCGTGAAGCCGGAAGCGAGGCGGCCCTCGTGGCAAAAATCGAGCGCATGGAGGCCATCCAGAATCTCGAGGAAATCTGCGAGGTTTCCGACGTCGTCATGGTGGCGCGCGGCGACCTGGGTGTGGAGATCGGGGACGAGGAGTTGCCCGGTCTGCAAAAGCACATCATTCGCACGGCCATTGCAAAAAACCGCATCACTGCCACTGCTACCCAGATGATGCAGTCCATGATCGACAACCCGATTCCCACCCGCGCCGAGGTGCTCGACGTGGCCAACGCGGTGCTCGACGGCACCGACGCGGTCATGCTCTCGGCTGAGACCGCCATCGGCAAGCATCCCGTCAAGGTCATCGAGGCGATGAACCGGATCTGTCTCGGCGCGGAGCGGCATCACGAGTCCGAGGGCGGTGAATGCAAAAACCTGGAAACGGGTTTCTCGCGTATCGACCAGGCCATCGCAATGGCGGCGATGTTCATGGCCAGGAAAGTGACCGTCAGTGCGATCGTGGCGCTGACCGATTCGGGTTCAACGGCGCAGTGGCTGTCGCGCGTGCAGACGTCCGTTCCGATCTATGCTTTTTCGACCAACAAGCAGAGCCGCCGGCGGATGGCGATGTTCCGGGACGTGTTCCCGGTCAAGCTCGAAGCACGTGATCCCAATGTCGAGAAAGTGGTCGTCGAGGCGCTCAGGACCCTCATGGCGCACGGCACGGTGCGGGAAAATGACCGCGTATTGATTACCATGGGTGACCAGGTCGGTTGCTCCGGAGGCACGAACACGCTGCGTTTCGTTAAGCTGAGTCCCGAGGAAATCGCCCGCTACGGTATCTAGGAAACCTGATTTTATGAACGAAAATACTGACAAGTCAGTCATTGACATCGATTCCGAGGAAACCCGCGAATGGCTCGAGTCTCTCGAGGCCGTTATCGAACGTGAGGGCCCGGATCGCGCTCATTACCTGATTGAGCAACTGGTCGACTACACGCGCCGTTCGGGCGGGTACCTCCCTTACAAGGCGACCACGGCGTACATCAACACCATCCCGGCACACCTGGGTAAAAAACACCCCGGCGACTTCCAGATGGAACGGCGCATCAAGTCCTACATCCGCTGGAATGCGATGGCCATGGTGGTGCGCGCGGGCAAGCGCGGCGGAGAACTCGGCGGTCACATCGCGAGCTTCGCTTCGGCGGCCACGCTTTACGACGTGGGTTTCAACCATTTCTTTCGCGGACCCGAACACCCGGGCGGCGGTGACCTGGTCTTTATCCAGGGGCACTCGTCACCGGGAATCTATGCCCGCTCGTTTCTAGAGGGACGGATCAGCGAGGAGCAGCTTGACCGCTTCCGGCAGGAATCCGGCGGTGAGGGTCTGAGTTCGTATCCGCACCCCTGGCTGATGCCGGACTACTGGCAGCTGCCGACGGTATCCATGGGCCTTGGGCCGATCATGGCGATCTACCAGGCGCGTTTCCTGAAATACCTGCACAATCGCGGAATCGCGGACACCTCGGACCGCAAGGTCTGGTGTTTCCTCGGCGACGGCGAGACGGACGAGCCGGAATCGCTGGGTGCCATTTCGCTGGCCGGCCGTGAAAAACTGGACAACCTGATTTTCGTGGTCAACTGCAACCTGCAGCGACTGGACGGGCCGGTGCGCGGCAACGGCAAGATCATCCAGGAACTCGAAGGGGTGTTCCGGGGCGCCGGCTGGCGTGCGATCAAGGTCATCTGGGGCTCATACTGGGACAAACTCTTCGCCAAGGACAAGGACGGCCTGCTCCGGCAGCGAATGGAAGAGGCCGTGGACGGCGATTACCAGAATTACAAGGCCAAGGGCGGCGCGTACACGCGCGAGCATTTCTTCGGCAAGTACCCCGAGTTGCTGGACATGGTCGCCACCATGAGCGACCAGGATATCTGGCGGCTCAACCGTGGCGGACACGACCCGCACAAGATTTACGCGGCTTACGCTTCCGCCGTGTCGTCGCCCGGACAGCCCACCGTGATCCTGGCCAAAACCGTTAAGGGTTACGGCATGGGGCAGGCGGGTGAAGCGCAGAACATCACCCACCAGCAAAAGAAAATGGACGTGGAGTCCATTCGACAGTTTCGTGACCGCTTCGGCGTGCCGGTAGCGGACGACAGGCTGGAAGAGGTCCCCTACTACCATCCGGGCGAAGACAGCGAGGAAATTCGCTACATGCTCGAACGCCGCAAGGAGCTGGGCGGCTTTTTGCCGCATCGCCGCCGTCAGGACGGCGCGCTGCAGACGCCGGACCTGGACCATTTCGGCGCGCTGCTCAAGTCTTCCGAGGACCGGGAGTTCAGCACCACGATGGCCTTCGTTCGCGGCCTCTCACTGCTGCTGCGCGACAAGAATATCGCGGACCGCATCGTGCCGATCGTGGCCGACGAGGCGCGGACCTTTGGCATGGAGGGCATGTTCCGGCAGCTCGGTATTTACTCATCCGCCGGGCAGCTTTACACGCCGGTGGATTCCGAACAGCTGATGTTCTACAAGGAAGACCGCAAAGGACAGATCCTGCAGGAGGGCATCACCGAGGCCGGTGCGATGTCCTCCTGGATCGCGGCGGCGACGAGTTATTCCGCTTCCGGCGTCACCATGATCCCGTTCTATATCTTTTATTCCATGTTCGGTTTCCAGCGTATCGGTGACCTCGCCTGGGCGGCGGGCGACATGCGCGCCCGCGGCTTCCTGGTGGGTGGGACCGCCGGTCGCACCACGTTGAACGGCGAGGGACTTCAGCACGAGGACGGGAACAGCCACATGATTTCGTCGATGATTCCCAACTGCGTGTCATACGACCCCACGTTTTCGTACGAACTGGCCGTCATCATGCAGGACGGTATGCGGCGCATGTTCGCTGAAGGTGAAGACGTTTTTTACTACATCACGGTGGAAAACGAGAACTACACGCATCCGCAGATGCCCGAGGGGGCGGAGGAAGGCATTCGCAGGGGCATGTACCTGTTCCGCGAGGGCAAAAAGTCCGAGCGAAAAGTACAGCTGCTCGGCTGCGGCGCGATCCTGCGCGAAGCCATCGCGGCGGCCAACATCCTGGAGCAGGATTTCGGCGTCAGCTCCGATATCTGGAGTGCGACCAGTTTCAGCGAACTGCGCCGGGACGGGGTCGACTGCGCACGCTGGAACCGGCTCAATCCGGAAAAACAGCCGCGCATCCCCTGGGTCACGGACTGTCTCAGAGACCGTCAGGGACCAGTGGTTGCCGCGTCCGATTACGTACGCGGCTTTGCCGACCAGATTCGCGGCTTTGTTCCGCAGGAAGACTACGTGGTGCTCGGCACCGATGGATTCGGCCGGTCCGACACGCGGGAAGAGCTGCGGCGATTCTTTGAAGTGGACCGCTACCAGATCGCTTACGCGGCGTTGTATGCGCTCTATCGCGAGGAACGGTTCAGCCTGGGTGAACTGACCGCGGCGCGCGAGGCGCTTGGTATCGATGCCGATAAGCCGAATCCCGTCAGCGTATGACGGCGGTCAATGACCACGAGCGGAGCTGAAAAGTGAGTAATACGATCGAAGTCAAAGTACCCGATATCGGCGATTTCAGTGATGTCCCGGTTATCGAACTGCTGGTTTCCCCGGGTGACCGCGTCGAGGCGGACGACGGTCTGCTGACGCTGGAGAGCGACAAGGCCACCATGGAGGTGCCTTCGCCCGTTGCCGGGATTGTGCGTGAACTGAGAGTGGGGCTGGACGACACCGTGTCCGAGGGTGACGTGGTTGCCGTGCTGGAGGCCTCTGCGGATGGTTCAGAAACGGATGAAGCAGCCGCCGAACCGGCCGAATCCGGCGGGGACCAGCCCGAAAAAGACCTGCCCGAGGAAACCGCGAAGGACCCGGCTCCCCGCTCCGAACCCGAGCCGGATCGTGAGCCGGTGGCTACCGAGTCGGCGGTCCCGGCGCCTTCCGACGAGCCGCCGCCCGGGAGCGATTCCCGCGGGTTGCCCTATGCCAGCCCGGCGGTTCGAAAATTTGCGCGTGAACTGGGTGCCGACCTGCAGCAGGTCACCGGCAGCGGCAAGAAAGGCCGCATTACGCGGGACGACGTGGCCGCGCACGTCAAGCGAGTGATGAGCGGTAAGGGGTCGTCCGGTACAGCCGGCGCAATCGGTGGCCTGAGCCTCGATTTCCCGGAAGCCCCGCAGCCGGACTTCAGCCGATTCGGGGCTATTGAACGCCGGGAACTGAGCCGCATTCAGAAACTCTCGGCCGGACACCTGCATCGTAACTGGGTAGGCATTCCCCATGTCACCCAGCACGACGAGGCCGATATCACGGATATGGAGGCCTTCAGGCAAGCCAATATCGAAGAGGCGAAGTCCCGGGGTTTTAAGCTGACGCCGCTGGTCTTCCTGATCAAGGCCATGGTCGCCTCGCTCAAAGCCTTCCCGACCTTCAATGCCTCGCTGGATCCGGATCGTGAGTCGCTGGTCCTGAAGCACTATTTCAATATCGGTATTGCCGTCGACACACCGGACGGCCTGGTTGTGCCGGTGCTCCGTGAATGCGACCGCAAGGGCATCATGGAACTGGCCGAAGAACTCTCGGTCGTGAGCGCCCGGGCGCGGGACGGCAAGCTGACGCCCTCGGACATCCAGGGCGGCTGTATTTCTATCTCCAGCCTGGGCGGCATCGGCGGAACGGGGTTCACGCCGATTATCAACGCGCCGGAAGTCGCCATCCTCGGTGTTTCCCGTTCGACGATGAAACCGGTCTGGAACGGAGAGTCATTCCAGCCGCGCTTGATGCTTCCGCTGTCATTGTCTTACGACCACCGTGTCATCGATGGTGCGGCGGCGGCGCGCTTCACCCGCTTCCTCGCCAGTCGCCTGGAAGATTTGCGGCGTCTGACCCTGTAGGACGAGGGCAGCAAAGGAGTAGCCAGGATGAACGAAACCAGCAGCCACGAATTCGACGTCGTCGTTATCGGCGCCGGACCGGGCGGTTACACGGCGGCGTTTCGAGCGGCCGACCTCGGGCTGAAAACGGCGCTGGTCGAGCGCTACCCAACGCTGGGCGGTGTTTGTCTCAACGTCGGCTGTATCCCGTCCAAGGCGCTTCTGCACACCGCGGCGGTCATCGACGAGGCAGCGGCGATGGCGGCGCATGGTGTGAAATTCGGTGAACCGGAGATCGATATCGACAGCCTGCGCGCCCACAAGGAGGATGTTGTCGCAAAACTCACCGGCGGGC
>JASFSI010000134.1:0-5388 GCA_050114495.1 Lysobacterales bacterium
CGCGCATCAGGTTGAGAAACAGCGTCTCGGCCTGGTCCTCGGCGTGGTGGGCGGTGAGGTACATTTCCTCTTCGCCAAGCAGTTCGGCCACCGCCCGGTAACGACAGTTGCGCGCCTCTTCTTCGATACTGCGGCGGTTGCCGCGGCGAACGTCCAGGCACTCGCCGTGAAACGGAATGTCTCGTTCTTCACAAAAAGCACGGCAACGGGCCTGCCAGTCCTTCGAGCCCTGCTGCAGGCCGTGGTCAAAGTGCACGGCGCGCAGGGGTGCTTCCAGCCGGTCCTGCAGTTCAAACAGGGCCTGCAAAAGAGCAGTGGAATCGGCGCCGCCGCTGAAACCGACCCAGTAGCCACGGGGCGGCGGCAGGCGGCCCAGGCGATCCAGCAGCGATTCACCGGAAAAACGGAAGCGGCGTTCGACCATGTTCTGAAACCGGTATCAGCCCTGGAATTCACCCAGGGAAAGCAGGTGCCGGTAGCGTCTCTCCACACGTTCTTCGCTGGTCATTGCTTCCAGTTCCTGGATCTGGCGCTCGATGCAGTCCGCTATGCGTTCGGCTACCTCTTCGGGCGCCTTGTGCGCCCCGCCGAGCGGCTCGGGAATGACCTCGTCCACGAGGCCGAGCTGCTTGAGCCGCCCGGACGTGATGCCCAGCGCCGCGGCAGCCTCTTCCGCGTTGGCCGCATCGTTATAGAGAATAGACGCGCAGCCTTCCGGCGAGATAACGGAATAGGTGCTGTACTCCAGGATGTTGACACGGTCGCCGACGCCGATCGCCAGCGCGCCGCCGGAACCGCCTTCACCGATCACCGTGCAGATAATCGGTACCGGAAGCCGCGCCATGGTCAGCAGGTTTCGCGCGATGGCCTCGGATTGCCCGCGTTCCTCGGCGCCGACACCCGGGTATGCGCCCGGCGTATCGATGAACGTGATGAGCGGCAGGTGGAAACGGGCCGCCATTTCCATCAAGCGGTGCGCCTTGCGGTATCCCTCCGGACGCGGCATGCCGAAATTGCGGAATATTTTGGCCTTCGTGTCGCGGCCTTTCTGCTGCCCGATTAGAACGACCGCGCGGTCGCGAAAACGTCCCAGTCCGCCGACGATGGCGTGGTCGTCGGCAAAAGCCCGGTCACCGTGCAGTTCGTGGAATTCGTCGAAAATCATGCCGACGTAGTCCAGCGTGTAGGGGCGCAGCGGATGCCGGCTGAGTTGACAGATTTGCCAGGGCGTCAGGTCTTTGAAGATGGACTTGATCTGCTGCCGCATCTTGTTCTGAAGGCGCTGGATTTCCTCGTCGAGATTGATCGCGTTGTCCGAACCGACGTTCTTCAGTTCGTCGATCTTGGCCTGCAGTTCCGCGATGGGTTGTTCGAAATCGAGGTAGTTGGAGTTCATGCGACTGCTCAAATCGAAAGAGGAAGCATTATAGCCTGAAGGCTGAAGTGATGATCAGTTCCGGTTTCACCGGTTCGCCGGAACCGGGTCCTCGGTCCGGCGTGGCACCCGGTTTATGTCCCAGGCCTGCAGCGCCCAGTTCCACAGTTCCTCGAGCGGCAGGTCAGCGGGTGCGTCATGGCCCAGGAAACGCAGCGCAAGGGCCAGGGCCCGTGCGCGGCCCACCTGTCCGATGGGGTCCGAATCGTAGCGTTTGCCCAGTTTTTTCCGGTCGTCGCTCACCGCAACAGCGTGGTGCGCGTATGCCGGAATCCTGAAGCCGAGGCAGCGTGCGACATGCACCTGGCGCGCGGTGGAACCGAGGAGATCGCAGCCGCGCACCACCTCGGTGACGCCCTGGCAGGCGTCGTCGGCGACCACGGCAAGCTGGTAAGCCGGCAGTCCGTCGGCGCGCCAGATTACGAAATCACCGGTCGTTTCCCGAAGGTCTTCGGAAATCGGGCCCTGGATGAGATCGTCAAATCTCACCGGCCCGGCATTCACGCGCAAGCGCACGGCGCGCGCTTGCCGGCCGGGCGGCAGTCCTCGTGCGCAGGTGCCGGGATAGACGCCCGATGGCGGCAGGTCGCGCCGGCTGCAGCCGCACCAGTACGCTTTGTCTTCTGCCAGCAGGCGGTCGACCAGTGCACGGTGTGCTTCGCGCCGCGTGCTCTGAAAAAGTACGGGTTCGTCCGAACGAAGACCGAAATCATCCAGTGTTTTGAGAATCTGTTCTGCACTGCCGGCGACCTCGCGCGGCGGGTCGATGTTTTCCACGCGAACCAGCCAGCGGCCGCCGGCTGATTTTGCCTGCAGGTAACTGGCCGCCGCGGCGATGAGCGAACCGAAGTGCAGTTGCCCGGTGGGCGAGGGTGCGAATCTTCCGGTTACTTTACTCAAGCCCGGTTGCAATCAGCTTGCGACGACCTGTGACGACTCTTCGAGGAACGCGCCGGAGATCAGTTTGACGCCGCATTGCCACAGCACCGCGAGGCCGGTGGTATCCGCGACATTCTCGGCAATGACATCGGCGCCGTGCTCCCTGGCCGCACTGACGATTTTTTTGATCGTTTCCGGTTTTGACGAATCGCTTGCCAGGTCGACGATGAGTGAATGGTGCAGCTTGACATGGGATGCATCCAGGTGCTCGAGCAGCTGGCGCGCTTTCGGGTCGCCCCTGAAATCGCACAGGGAAAGACGGCAGCCCAGGGGCGCCAGCGACTGCATCAGGGCCTGCACTGGCCGCAGGTTGTCATGCGCGGCGCCGGTTGCAACCTGGACGATGATGCGATTGCCTTCGACAGGCGCACCCCTGATTTGCGCGACGAACCATTCCTGGAAACCGTAATCCATGATCGAATTTTCACTCAGGTTCAGGATCTGCGGTTCGTTGCTTTCGACCAGGTTCTGAAGAAGATTGGGAATGACCTCACGGTCGATGGATTCACCCAGGTCGTTGTGCTCGGCGGCCTCTCTAAACCTGGAAAAGGCGAAATCGCCTTCCTCGCCGCGCATGTATGCAATATTCTCCATCAGCTTGCCGCCTTCTCCGTCAAGATCGACGATGGGCTGCTGGACAACGTAAAAATCGTTGTTTCCAAGCGCGCGGCGGATGCGTTCGACCCACTCGGTTTCACCCTCGGGACTCTCGACCGCGGTCAGCTGGGGGCGGAAGAACTCATAGCAGTCGCCGGCGGAAGATGCTTTTGACTGGACCTGTTTTGCATGCGCCAGGATCGAGCGGGGTTCCTTCATCAGGCGGTTGATCTGGCACGCGCCGATGCTGCAGGTGCTGGAAATCGAGCGGTCTTCCATCTCGAAGACGTGTCCGCGACAGTTCTGCAGGATCGTATCGGCCAGGGCTTCCATCTCCGAGGCGGCCGGCCTGCGGGCAAGCACCGCGAAACCGCCGTCGCCGATTCGGGCCGGCAAGTCCCGGTCTTCCAGGCTGTAGCGGATGACATCGGCGAAACCGCAAAGATAGGCTTCCAGCGCGCTGTCATCCATATCTTCCTGCATCGCCGTAAAGCCGTCGGGCTCGATATAGAACACCGCCGCTGCAGCGTCCTGTGAGTCGGACGCAACCCAGGCTTCGACCGCTTCCATGAACGCCTTGCGATTGGCCATTCGCGTCACGGGGTCGGTGGAACGAAGGCGCTCGAGTTCCGAAGCGAGCTCGGCGGCTTCATCCTTGCGCTGAATCATCAACTGCGTGCAGTCTTCGCCGTCAAAGCGGGCCGGCGAAAAATGAATCGTCGCTTCGAATGAACTGCCGTCAGGCCGGTTGACCTGCACTTCCGGGGCGGTTTCGGGGAACACGCCGCGGCCGAGCTCTTTCAGCAGGGCCTTGAGGTTCTGCCCTTCGGACTTGGGCTCGATCAGTTCGAGCAGTGAAAGGGCCATTGTCTGGTCGGTGCTGTTCAGGTGCAGCGCTTCGAGATAGGCGCGGTTCGCGTAGACGTGCAGGCCTTCGTGAATATAGGCAATCGGGTCACGGGAACTGTCGAGCAGCAGGTTGTACCGGTGTTCGAGTTCGTTGAAATAGGTCTGGCGCGTGGTGAAGAGGCGCTCGTTTTCTGCTCGGCTGGTGAGTTTGCGGACGGTATCTCCCAGCAGGCCACCGGAACCCGAGTGAACGACGAAACACGCCGTGTTTTCGAGTGACTGCGGCAGGGAGTCGTTTTCCAGCACGTCGGTGTAGAGGACCAGCGGCACATTGTTTGCCGCGGCCAGAACGGCCAACTCTTCCAGCGGGCAGAATTCGTCTTCTCCACCGGTATGAATCGCCAGCACCGGATCGTCATTGTCCAGAATCCGTTTCGCGGCAGCCGGCGAGTCCGCGTGGATCACGTGCACGTTGATCCCGGCATTGCGGAGCAGGGAGTTGATGTGTTCCGCGGAATCGGGTGATCGATCCACGACTAACAGGTTGGCGCTGATCATTGGTAACCGGCCTCCCTGCCCGTCACTGTGCTGGTGTGTGTCTTCAATGGTGTTCAGCCGGGAAATTCATCCGTCATGGTTTTCTTTCGCAAGGGCGAGAGAACGTCCGTCCTTCAGCCCGGTTATTGCGCAAGAGTACCGCAAAATTCAGCAAGGGTCAGCCTGCGTGGAGTATCGGGTGGGATCGCGCTAGAATTCAGGTTTTGGTTTCCGGAGGCCTCGATGGCCAGTTACAGCACCAATGAATTTCGCGGTGGTCTCAAGATCATTCTTGATGGCGAACCGTTCACGATCGTCGAAAACGAATTCGTCAAGCCCGGCAAGGGCCAGGCTTTCAACCGCGTGCGCGTGCGCAACCTCAAGACCGGTCGCGTGATCGAGCGGACGTTCCGTTCGGGTGAATCGGTCGAGGCGGCCGACATTTTTGAAATGGATGTCCAGTACCTCTACAGCGATGGCGACTTCTGGCATTTCATGCACCCTGAATCCTACGAGCAGTACGCTGTTTCCGAGGAAGCGATGGGTGACGGTGTGAAGTGGCTCAAGGACGGCGATATCTGCCAGATCATGCTCTACAACGGCGAACCCCTGAGCGTGACGCCTCCGAACTTTACCGAATTGAAGATCGTGGACACTGACCCCGGTCTGCGTGGTGATACCTCGGGCGGCGGCGGCAAGCCGGCAACGCTGGAAACCGGTGCGGTCGTGCGCGTGCCGTTGTTCGTTGACAATGGCGAAGTGATCCGCGTCGACACGCGAAGCGGCGAATACGTCTCGCGCGTGAAGAGCTGATCCGGTCGCGATGGAATCCCCCCGTTCGTCGCGGGACGACGTCAGGCTGCTGAACGCGGCGTACGTCGTCCCGGTCCGACCACGCGGCGTCGTGTTGAAAAACCACGCGGTCGCCCTGTCCGGCGAGCAGATCATGGATGTGCTGCCCGCAGAGCAGGCGCGTTCGCGATGGCCGCACGCCGAACGGGTCGAACTGCCGACCCACGTTTTGCTGCCGG
>JASFSI010000135.1:0-5364 GCA_050114495.1 Lysobacterales bacterium
TTTCCATCTGGCGTGTCGTCTGGCTGCCGCTGCAGGCGCTGAGCGCGATCGTCGCCGTTATGATCAGCAGTGCGAAGCGTCGTAAATTGTAGTGAATGGGTTTCGGTTTCATCGTATCTCCAGCCGGTTGTGCATGCGCGGTCAGTCTCGCCGGCCGCCACCGCATTCACCCGCTTCGAATTGCGGCACGCCAGCGGCTGTCGCGGCACAGGGATTGGAATAGGTCACGCCGTCACAGCCGCAGACCGGCCGCCATTCCATCGTGCAGGCCATCGGTTCCTCGGGCGGTTCGAGCACGCAGGCCGGCCGCGCCTGGGTATCTGCCTTGTCGGCTGCGGCCGCCTTTGTCGCGACAGGATCCTCGGCGCCGGGCGTGCAGCCCAGCAGCGTCAGTAGGGCCAGCAGCGCCGGCACGTGTTTCATTTCGGTCCGTAATTTTGCCACAGGATCGTACCCCAGCTGAGTCCAATGAAAAGAATGCAAAGCAGCACGGCGGCTGAACCCATATCCTTGGCGCGCCCGGACAGGTGATTTCTTTCGGGCCCGATGCGGTCGACAACCGATTCGATCGCCGAATTCAACAGTTCCACCACGAGGATCAGGAACAGCGGAGCAACGAGCAACAGCCACTGGACCGGGTCACGCGCCACGAAAAACGACAGTGGTGCGAGGATGGCGATTGCGAAGATTTCCTGTCGGAATGCGGCCTCGTTTTTCCATACTGCACGCAGGCCCTGCATCGAGTAGCCGCTTGCGTCGATGATGCGCTCGAGTCCCTTCTTGCCCGGTTTCATAGGTGCTCCGTCGTCGTTCGGCGACCATGCTACCATTCGACGATCCCGAATGAACAGGCCACGAGAGCTGATGCCGATGCTGAGAATCGCTTCCTGGAACGTCAATTCACTCAATGTTCGCCTGCCCCACGTTCTGGCATGGTGCGATTCCGAGCGCCCGGATGTGCTGGCGCTGCAGGAGACCAAGCTGACCGACGACCGGTTCCCGGTTGATGCCCTGCGCGAGGCGGGTTACCACTGCGTGTTTTCTGGCCAGAAAACCTATAACGGCGTCGCCATCCTGAGCCGCGAAGAGGCCGCGGACCCGGTGCGGGACATTCCCGGCCTGGACGATCCCCAGCGGCGCATCCTGGCCGCAACGGTGGGTGATGTGCGGGTCGTCGACCTCTATGTCGTCAACGGCAGCGAGGTGGGCTCCGAGAAATTCGAGTACAAGCTTCACTGGCTGGAGCGTGTCACCGAGTGGCTGGCCACCGAGATGGCGGCGCACGAAAAACTGATCGTACTGGGTGACTTCAATATCGCGCCGGACGATCGCGATGTCTACGATCCCGAAGCCTGGCGCGAAAAAATCCTCTGCAGCACCCCGGAGCGGGACGCGCTTGGCCGCATCCTCGATCTTGGGCTTGCGGATACCTTCCGACTGTTCGAGCAGGAACCCGCGATTTGGAGCTGGTGGGACTACCGGGCGAACATGTTCCGCAGGAAACTCGGCCTGAGGATCGACCTCGTGCTGGCGTCGAAGGCCATGGCCGAGCGCTGCACGGCGAGCTACATCGACGTCGAGCCGCGCCGCCAGGAACGCCCTTCAGACCACGCGCCCGCGGTAGCCGAGTTCAGCGTCTGAACTGCAACCGTCTCAGTAGGTCGGAACGTTCGGGTCGACTTCCAGCGACCAGGCGTTGATGCCGCCGGCCACGTTGGCGACGTCGGTAAAGCCCTTCTTGCGAAAGTACTCTGCTGCACCCTGGCTGGCGTTGCCGTGGTGGCAGAGGAACGCCAGGCCGGTGTCTTTCGGCATGTTTTCCAGCTTTGCCATGAGTTCGCGGTCGAGCGGCAGCGAACCTTCGATAGAGGCGAGCGCGCGTTCCGCCTCGCCGCGGATATCGACGACGA
Source organism: Lysobacterales bacterium (assembly GCA_050114495.1). Taxonomy (GTDB): domain Bacteria; phylum Pseudomonadota; class Gammaproteobacteria; order Xanthomonadales; family SZUA-36; genus JABDPF01. The sequence goes on from JASFSI010000135.1 coordinate 1,911, forward strand.
GGATGTTTCCGGCCGTCATGCGCTCGGCCAGTTCCTTGACGCCCATCTGAGCCACCGGCGCGGGTGCGCCGGGCAGGTCGATGGTCAGGCCCTCGCCTTGCATGTTCGAGACCCAGTCGATGGTGGCGCCACGTGCGCGCTGCGCGGTGGCGATGTCCATGTGGAGTTTCAGGCCGTTGCTCTCGGCCACGATCTCGTGTCCCTGCGGCTGACCCAGGTCGAAGCCCGCGTTGAAACCGGAATCGACGTTGAAAAACAGGCCGATGCCGGGCTGGCCTTGCATGACCTCGCGGATTTTTTCTGCAGCGAGATCCGTCACCGTGATTTCCGGCGGTGTCCGGTCCGGCGCCTCGGCGCCGAGGCACTCGTGCAGTTCACCGGAGTTGAGCATGTTGAGCACGATATCGCAGCCGCCCATCAATTCGCCGTCGATGTAGAGCTGCGGAATCGTCGGCCAGTTGCCGTAGGTCTTGATGCCTTCGCGGATCTCGGGGTCGTCCAGCACGTTGACCGTGAGGTAGTCCGGCACGACGCTGTCCAGCGCCGCCACCGTCTTGGCGGAGAAGCCGCACATCGGCTGCTGGCGCGTGCCTTTCATGAACAACACGACCTTGTTGCCCTTTACGTATTCCTCGATCCTGCTCTTGACAGCGTCATTCAATTCCATGGTTCGTTCCGTTCCTGGGGGGCGCACCCGCTGGGCGTTGCCCGTTAATCGGTTCACAAGGATATGGCGACATGCGATTAGGAAATCAAGAAAGCGCTTCGGACGGTGCGGGATGAAGGGTCAATGCGGATCGGGGGCGGCATCCGGTTCCGGTATGAGCTGGCGGTGCTCCTCGTCGTACAGCATGTCGCAGGGAAAGGCCACGGTGTGTCCGGCGGGCATCGAACGCCGCAATTTCTCGTGAATCCGGTTGAGGTCCGCGGCCTGCAGCGGGTAGAGATTCCTGACCTGGCCATCGTCGACGACGGTGATGGCTACCGTGCCGATATCCCCAAAGCTGTGCTCAGTGACGGTCGCGTCTCCTGCGCGGGGAAGGCGGTCGCTGCGCTCGGTGAGGTAGGCCGATTCCAGCGTTCTTCCGCTGGCCGGGTCGTGAAAAATCATCTGAATACCGTGCGCTTCCAGGGTGGTCAGGTACTGGCGCGTTTCCCGTGTCCAGTCCGCGTAGGCTGCCGACAACTCACCGCGTTGCGCCGGAACTTCACTTCCGCCGCCGTTATTGGCCCAGAAATCAAAAGTCTGGAAGTCCGAGTGCACGGCGCCGTCGCGTAATTCGAAGCAGTTTCCCAGCTGGGTGTTTACTTTCAGCGCGCCGTCTCCTTCGAGGGCGCTGTCCAGCAGTTCCCAGAGCGGAAGAAAACCGAAATGCTCGAGCTGCATGCGCAGCATCGCGTTCAGGTCGGTCAGTGTCATCAGCCGGGCATGGTTGATCGTCACGCCGAAGGCCGTCTGCAGCCAGGCCGCGGAGTGGGCCGAGAGCTGGCCTTCCTCCATGAAGCGGTATTCCATGGCCTGCCCGAGTTCCCGGATTTCCGCGGCCGGGCCCTGCACGATGACGGGCAGCAACTGAAGCAGTCCGGGAGGGACCCGTCCATCGGGCTGAAGGCTGTCGACGGGCATCGATCCGTCCCTGGCGCCGATGCTGACAAGCCTCGGGCTGAAGCGTTCCTCGCGCCTGTCCGTCGATACGTTTTCCAGCGCCGTGAACAGCGGGTAGGACGGTCGCAGCAGTTGTGTCTGGTCGTAAAGTGCGCCCGCGGCGATCAGGCTGCAGCGGGCGATATCGGGCATCAGGGCCTTGAGGTCCGCTGCGAGATGGGCGAGCAGTTGCTCGGCGTCACGGTCCTCGAGCACCGCGGGGCGGTCCGCCACCGGGCCCGGGTATGGCGTTACGTCGGTTTCGATGGCGACGAGTATGCGGTAGAACGCCGTTTCGACCATGGGCAATGCCTAGCGCGGATCGTCCCGGACCAGCTTTTCGGTCCGTGTAACTGCCGCCCGGAACTGACCGGGGCGCCCCGGGACGCGGTACAGGTACCCTTCCTCGTCGAACTGCAAGCGGCCTTCGTCCAGGGTGTCAACACTGCCCGAAATCGTGATCGACAGGCTGTCCAGGGTTCCGTCCGACAACGATGCCAGCAGTGTGCGCGTGAAATCGCCCGGCTTCGATTCGACCGTGACGGACTCGGCGCTGTTGGCGTCGATGGGCAACTTTTCCTGGCTCGAATGCTCGAGGAGGACATTGTCGCGGACCATGATCCGGATATTCATGGTCTCGATGTTCATGGCTACCCCGTTTTCATTCGACAGGTCGAAGCGAACGGTCAGGTCCGGCTCATCCAGCTCCATCAGTGAAACGCCGACGAACGGCGCACGACCCGTGATGAGCTGGGAAGTGCAGGAAGCGGTCAGCAGCAGGGACAGTGCGATACCCAGCAGGAACAGGAAATAAGGCAGTCGGTCTCTGAGTTCTTTGCGCATTAACGGTTCCATAGGTGACATCGTGTGCTGTGGCTGTTTGCCGTGCCGTGTTCGTCCGTTACGGGAACCTCCGCGGGCTCGCGCTTCCGGCAGGCGGCAAACGCCTCGCTGCACCGTGTATGAAACACGCAGCCGGCCGCCGGCGTCAAGACCGCCGGCACTTCTCCGTCGAGCGCCCGGGGCGCGGGATGCGCCGGGTCTGCGACCGGAACGGCCTGCAGCAGTGCGCGCGTGTAGGGGTGCGCCGGGTAGCGAAGCAGCCGGTCGGTGGGCCCGGTTTCCACGATCCGCCCGGCGTACATGACCGCCATGCGGTCGGCCAGGCGCCGGACCACGCCGATATCGTGCGATATGAACAGGAAGGCGATACCCAGCGACTCCCTCAGCTCGAGAATCAGGTCGGTGATCCGTTTTTGGGTAGGCAGGTCGAGAGAGGAGACCGGTTCGTCGGCAACGACCAGGTCCGGTTCGCAGACCAGGGCGCGCGCCAATGCGACCCGCTGGCGCTGCCCGCCCGAGAGCTCGTTCGGCAGGCGCTCGAGCAGGGCGGTATCCAGGCCCACCGACTCGATCGTTTTCGCGATCATGGCTTCGCGGCGGCCGCGGTCGCCCAGGCGAAAATGATCGAGCGGTTCAACCAGCGACTGCCGCACGGTGCGGCGTGGACTCAGCGCCGCGAAAGGGTCCTGGAACACGGCCTGGATGCGGCGGTGCAAGTCCCGGCTTTCGGCAGAGCGTGCGCCGGCAATGTCTTTTCCCCGAAAACGGATTTTTCCCGACACCAGCGGCTGCAGTCGCAGCACCGCGCTGGCGACGGAGCTCTTGCCTGCGCCCGACTCGCCGACCAGGCCGAGGATTTCACCGGGAAGCAAATCGAAACTGACCTGCCTGACCGCTTCGAATGGCTGCTTGCCGCGACCACCGTAGCTCAGCGATATTTCGCTGACGCTCAGCAGCGGCGTGGTG
>JASFSI010000136.1:0-5358 GCA_050114495.1 Lysobacterales bacterium
AACGGGGCCGGCCCATGAACGATCGTCCGTCATTCGATGAAGTCTATATGCAGTTCGCCGATACGATCGCCCGGCGCTCGACCTGCCGGCGGCTGGCGGTCGGCACGGTAATCACCACGACCGATTACCGAAAAGTGCTTGCCGTGGGCTACAACGGCAATGCCTCCGGGCTGGCCAATTCCTGCGACCGGGACGAACCCGGCAACTGCGGCTGCCTGCACTCGGAAGAAAACGCGGTGATCAACTGCGACGCGCCGCGCGAGACCCCCAAATTCGTGTTCGTCACCCATCTGCCCTGCCTGGCCTGCGCCAAGCGCCTGATCAACCTGGGCAATGTCGAAAAAGTGATGTACCGGAACAGCTACCGGAAGACGGATTCCGTTGCGGTGCTGGAGTCGGTCGGTATCCGGGTCGAGCACTTCGACCCGGAGTCGGGATAGCAACATCGTCATCCCGGAATCGGCGCAGCCGATATCCGGGATCCCGGTCAATCGACCTGGCCCGCCGCGGGAAATTCCTCGGCCGAGCGGGCGGCCATCTTCTCGTAAACGTCCCAGCGCAGCCGCGCAGCGCGTTCCGCGATCGCCGACAGGCGTTCCGCCTCTTCCGGGTTTTCCCGGTGCAGGATCCTGAAGCGCCCCTCGTGCTTGCGGTATTCCATCAGCGGCAAAGTCGGCCGCAGGCTGTCCAGCGTGAACGGAACGCCGCCGGCTTCGCGCACCAGCGGGTTGTAGCGGATCAATGGCCAGTGGCCGCTGTCCACCGCGCGTTTCTGCTGGTGCAGGCCGTGCTCCATGTTGATGCCGTGCGCGATGCAGTGCGAGTAGGCGATGATCAGCGACGGTCCGGGGTAGGCCTCGGCCTCGCGCAGCGCCTGCAGGGTCTGCTGCGGATTGGCGCCGAAGGCCACGCGGGCGACGTACACGTTGCCGTAGGCGATGGCCTGCTGCGCGACGTCCTTCTTGCCGATGGGCTTGCCGCCCGCGGCGAACTTGGCGACCGCGCCCAGCGGTGTCGATTTTGACATCTGGCCGCCGGTGTTGGAGTAGACCTCGGTGTCCATGATCAGGATATTGATGTCCAGTCCGGACGCCAGCGCGTGATCCAGCCCCGAGGAACCGATGTCGTAGGCCCAGCCGTCGCCGCCGACGATCCAGATCGAACGCCGGACGAAATGGTCGGCCATGGCGAGCAGGCCCCTGGCTTGTGGCGTGCCGATCGTTTGCAGCTTCTTTTTCAGTTCGTCGACGCGTTTGCGCTGCGCCTGGATCTGGGATTCCACCTGCTGCGGCGCCTCGATGATCGCGGTCGCCAGTTCATCGCCGACCTGCTCGCGCATGCCGTCCAGCGCCATCTCGGCCTGGGCGCGGTGGTGGTCCGCTGAAAGCCGGAAGCCCATGCCGAACTCGGCATTGTCCTCGAACAGGGAGTTGGACCAGGCCGGTCCGCGCCCCTCGTCGTTCTTGGCCCAGGGCGTGGTCGGCAGGTTGCCGCCGTAGATCGACGAACAGCCCGTGGCGTTGGCCACCATCATGCGGCCGCCGAACAGTTGAGTGACCAGTTTCAGGTAGGGCGTTTCGCCGCAGCCGGCGCAGGCGCCCGAGAATTCGAACAGCGGGCGCAGGAACTGCACGCCGCGCACGTTGGAGAAATCGACCGCGGAGCGATTGTTCCAGGGCAGTTTCTCGAACCACGCCAGGTTCGCGCGCTGTTGTTCCAGTATGGGCAGGCGTTCGACCATACGCAGGGCGCGGACCTCTTCGCCGTTTTCGTCTGTCTCGCGCACGGGGCAGGCGTCGACGCAGAGCGTGCAGCCGGTGCAGTCGTCGGGGTAGACCTGGAGCACGTAGCGCATCTCGGGAAAGCCGCGGGCGCTCAGCAAAGCGTTTTGAAAACCTTCGGGAGCCCCTTCGATCTCGCGCTCGTGGCAGAACTTGGCGCGGATCGAAGCATGCGGGCACACGAAGGAGCAGTTACCGCACTGGATGCAGTTGTCCTCGAGCCACTCCGGGATCATCTGCGCGATGCCGCGTTTTTCCCACTGCGTGGTCGCGGTCGGGTAGGTGCCGTCAAAAGGCAGCTTGGAGACCGGCAGGCTGTCGCCTCGGCCGGCCATCATCTCGGCGGTTACGTCCTGCACGAATATCGGGGCCAGTTCCGGCACCACGCGCGGGCGGCCGATGCCGCTGCGTTTTTCCTTGTCGATCTTCACTTCGTGCAGGTGGTCCAGCGAGGCGTCGACCGCCGCGAAATTCATCTGGATGACTTTCTCGCCTTTCTTGCGGTAGGTCTTGGCGATGGCGTCCTTGATCAGCTGGATGGCTTCAGCGGTCTCCATGATTTTCGCCAGCGCAAAGAAGCAGACCTGCATCACGGTGTTGATGCGCCGGCCCATGCCGGTCTTTTTCGCTACTTCGTAGGCGTCGATGACGTACAGCCTGACGTTCTTGTCCACGATCTTCTGCTGCAGGTCCTGCGGAAGACGGTCCCAGACCTCGTCCGGGCCAAACGGGCTGTTCAGCAGCAGCGTGGCGCCGTCGGCCGCCTTGTCGAGCAGCGGTGTGTTGAACACGAATTCCCACTGGTGACAGCCGATGAAACCCGCCGTTTGCAGCAGGTAGGGCGAGTCGATCGGTTTCGGTCCGAAGCGCAGGTGCGAGACCGTCTGCGCGCCGGATTTTTTCGAATCGTAGACGAAGTAGGCCTGGCCGTAGCGGCGCGGGTCGGCGCCGATGATCTTGATGCTGTTCTTGTTGGCGCCCACGGTGCCGTCGGCCCCGAGGCCGTAGAACATCGCGCGCACCATGCTTTCATCCTCGATATTGAACGACTCGTCCACGTCGAGGCTGAGGTGCGTGACGTCATCGATGATGCCGACCGTGAAACGACGTTTCGGCTCGTCTGCTTCCAGGTTGCCGAACACGGCCTTGACCATGGCCGGCGTGAATTCCTTGGATGACAGGCCGTAGCGGCCCCCGACCACTCGGGGCATGGCGCCGATGCGCCCGTCCGACAGGGCCAGGGAAAGCGCGGTCACGACATCCTGGTACAGCGGTTCGCCGTTGGCGCCCGGTTCCTTGGTGCGGTCCAGCACCGCGATGCGCTTGATGCCCTCCGGCAGGGCCGCGAGCAGGTGGCGGTCGGAAAACGGCCGGTACAGGTGCACGGCGATGCCGCCGTAGCGGCCGTCGGTGTGCTCGTTGAGCCAGTCGACGGTCTCGCGCACGGTGGACGCGCCCGAACCCATCGCGATGATGACCGACTCGGCGTTGGGGTCGCCGAAGTAATCGAACAGGCGGTAGTGCCGGCCGGTTTCTTCGCCGAGTTCGTCCATCTTGCGCTGCACGATGTCCGGCACCGCCTCGTAGAAGCGGTTCACGCTCTCCCGTCCCTGGAAATAGGTATCCGGGTTCTGGGCGGTGCCGCGCATGACCGGGTTTTCCGGGTTCAGCGCGCGCCCGAGGTGCTCGATCACCAGGTCGTGGTCGACCAGCTTTTCTATGGTTTCGTCGTTCAACAGGGAAATCTTGTTGACCTCGTGGGACGTGCGGAAACCATCGAAGAAGTGAATGAACGGCACACGCGACTCCAGCGTGGCCGCGTGAGCGACCAGCGCCAGGTCGTGAGCTTCCTGCACGGAGCCCGAGGCGAGCTGCGCGAAGCCGGTGGTGCGGGCCGCCATGACGTCCTGGTGGTCGCCGAAAATCGACAGGCCCTGGGCCGCCAGTGAACGCGCCGCGACATGGAAAACCGTCGGGGTCAGTTCGCCCGCGATCTTGTACATGTTTGGCAGCATCAGCATCAGGCCCTGGGAAGCCGTGAAGGTGGTGGACAGCGCCCCGGCCTGAAGCGCGCCATGCACCGCGCCGGCCGCGCCGCCCTCGTGCTGCATTTCGACCACGGTCGGAATGTGGCCCCAGATATTGGGCGTCTTTTTCGATGCCCACTCGTCGGCGAGTTCCGCCATCGTGGAGGACGGCGTGATCGGGTAAATGGCGCAGACTTCGCTCAGACGGTAGGCGACGTGCGCCGCGGCCTCGTTGCCGTCGAAACTGACCATGTCAGCCTGGCTGTCCACGGCTTGTGCGTGTTTTCCGATGTTGGAAATTCTCATGACGATGCCTCCGTGGCGACCATTTCAATTGCATGGCAGGGGCACTGCAGGAAACAGGCCCGGCAGCCGGTGCAGAGTTCGTAGCGCACGGCATAGCCTTTGCCGGGGCCGAGCTTGATGATCGCGTTCTCGGGGCAGGCGCCGTAGCAGCCGTCGCACTCGAAGCAATTGCCGCAGGAGTAGCAGCGGGCCGCTTCGTAGCGGGCTTCTTTTGCATCCAGGCCGGCCGTGACTTCACGGAAGTCCTCGGTGCGGTCGCCCGGTTCGATGCTGCGCTGCTCGCGGCGCTGCGCGTCGGTCAGGTAGTTCAGGTGCAGCTTGTCGAAAGTCACCACCGGTTGGCGGGATTCTTTCTCCCAGGTGGTGCCTTTCAGCCAGGCGTCGATGTGGCGCGCGGCCTTTTTGCCATGGCCGGTTGCGATGGTGACCGTGCGGTCCGACGGCACCATGTCGCCGCCGGCGAAAATGCCTTTCGCGCCGGTCATCATGTTGGCGCCGACTTTGACCACGCCGTCCCACTCGACTTCGACGTCCGGGATGTTCTGCAGCATCTGCGTGTCCACGTTCTGGCCCAGCGCCAGCACCAGTGCATCCGCTTCCAGCGTTTCGATCTCGCCGGTTGGCTGCGGCTTTCCGTTCTCGTCGATCTCCATGACCTCGACCTGGAAACTCGTGCTGTCGATCTCCTTGATCGTGCGCAGCCAGTTGATCTTGATGCCTTCGGACTCGGCTTCTTCGGCCTCGAATTCATGCGCCGGCATGTGTTCGCGGTCGCGACGGTAGATGATCATGGCCTCTTCCGCGCCCAGGCGCTTGGCGGTTCGCGCGGCGTCCATGGCCGTGTTGCCGCCGCCGTAAACAGCGACGCGCCGTCCGAGCTTCGGCGCTTCGCCCTTTTCGACAGACGCCAGGTAGCTGACCGCGTCGAGGATGGCGCCGGAATCGCGCGCCGGGATATCGACGTGCTTGCCGACGTGAGCGCCGATGGCCATGAAGATGGCGTCGAACCCGCCTTCTTCTTTTTCTTTCAGTACGTCCTCGACCTTGTGGTTCAGGGTCAGTTTCACGCCCATGCTCTCGATGCGCTCGATTTCTCCGTCCAGCACATCGCGCGGCATGCGGTAGGCGGGAATGCCGAAGCGCATCATGCCGCCCGCCATCGGCCCGGCGTCGCGGATTTCGACCTCGTGGCCGAGCATGCGCAGGTGAAAAGCGGCGGACAGGCCCGAGGGGCCCGCACCGAC
>JASFSI010000137.1:0-5349 GCA_050114495.1 Lysobacterales bacterium
GAAGTCCGCGACCGAGGAGATATCGACAATCACGGCTTGCGGGTCATTGATCCATGGAATGGCCTGGGCCGGGGGCAGTTCGGTGACACCGCCCAGGCGCCGGCGCACCTCGGTCCATACCAGGAACAGCAAAACGGCGACAAAACCCCCGACCAAAAGGAAGTTATTTGTCGCGAACTCGATCAAGCGCTCCATTTTTTGCTCTCTCGTTGTGGAATAATACCGCTTTCTCGCACTCGGCTGGACGCGACGGCAAAGCGGCCGGGTTAGACACATTTGGTGTCGGCTGCAATGATTTGCAAGTCGCATATGCCAATATCAGAGGAATGCAAAAGAGACCATGAACACCAAGAGCAGGCGCGGCCCCCTGATGCTGATGATCCTCGACGGCTGGGGTTACCGGGAAGACAGCGAAAACAATGCCATCCGGCTGGGTGACACGCCCTGCTGGGACGAAATGATCGAACGGGACCCCCACATCCTGATCGAGACCTCCGGCGAGGCGGTCGGCCTGCCGGCCGGTCAGATGGGCAACTCGGAAGTGGGGCACATGAACATCGGCGCGGGCCGCATCGTTTACCAGGATTTCACGCGGATTGCCCAATCCATAAGGGACCGCAGTTTCCATGAAAACGATGCGCTCTGCCGTGCCATCGACGCGGCCCGCGAGTCGGGCGCCACCGTTCACCTGATGGGCCTGCTTTCGCCGGGCGGCGTGCACAGCCACGAAGACCAGTTCCTGGAAACCCTTGAACTCGCAGCCGAGCGCGGGGCGCAATCCATCGCCGTGCACGGTTTTCTGGACGGTCGCGACACGCCGCCGCGCAGCGCCGAAGCGTCGATCCGGCGAATGCAGGGCGTCATCGACGGAATCCCCGCGGCCCGTTTTTGCACGCTTTCCGGGCGCTACTACGCGATGGACCGGGACAACCGCTGGGACCGTGTCGAAACGGCGTACCGCGCCATCACGGAAGCCGAGGCGGAGCACCGTTGCCGCAGTGCGCTAGAGGGTCTTCACGAGGCCTACAACCGGGGCGAGAACGACGAATTCGTCAAGCCCACCGTGATCGCCGACGCCGGCGGCGTGCAGCCCGGAGACGTGATGATTTTCATCAACTTCCGCGCCGACCGTGCGCGGGAACTGACGATGGCGTTCGTGAACGATCCGTTTGACGGCTTTGAGCGGCAAAAAATCCCGCTGGCCGATTTCGTGACCATGACCGAGTACATGGCCGGCCTGCCGGTCTCGGTCGCTTTTCCACCGGAATCCCTGGACCGCATCCTGGCGCAGGAACTGGCTGACAACGGACTGCGGCAGCTGCGCATCGCGGAAACGGAAAAATACGCGCACGTGACCTTCTTTTTCAACGGCGGCGTGGAAGAACCCTTCGCACACGAAGAACGCATACTGGTGCCCTCGCCCAAAGTGGCCACTTATGACCTTCAGCCCGAGATGAGCGCGCCCGAAGTGGCGGACAAACTCGTCGAGGCCATTCATTCCGGGCGCTTCGACGTCATCATCTGCAATATCGCGAACGGCGACATGGTCGGCCATACCGGTGTCATGGAGGCAGCGCTCAAAGCCGTCAAGGCCGTCGACGACGTCCTGTCCCGGGTGCGTGCCGCGATCGACGAAACGGGCGGCGAACTGCTGGTCACGGCGGACCACGGCAACATCGAACTGATGAAAGATCCGAAAACGGGTCAGAACCACACGGCGCACACGACGTTCCGCGTGCCGTTGGTTTTTCATGGCCGTCCCGCCCGGTTCAACGGCGACGGTTCGCTGCGGGACATTGCGCCCACCATGCTGGCGCTGCTGGGGCTGGAGCAGCCGCCGCAAATGACCGGCCGGTCATTGCTGGACCTGGATGGCGATACGCAATAAAGCGGTCCTCGTCGTCACGCTGATCCTCGCCTTCGGCGCCGCCGCGCAGGACAGCAGCGACGCCCGCCGTGAGCAGGCCGAACGCGAACTGCAGCGGCTGCTGGGCGAAATCGCGGCAATCCAGGACGAAATTGGCCGATCACGCCAGCGGCACCGGCAAGAACAGGAACAGCTGCGGCGGATCGATCTGTCGATCCAGGACGCCAACCTGGAAATAAGGGCGCTGGACCGGGAACGGGGCGTGCACGAAAACCGCCTGGCCGAGCTCGAGGAACAACGCCGGGTCTACCTGGACAGCCTGGACGAACGCCTTGCACAGCTGGCCGAACAGGTCCGCTCCCTCTATCGCGCGGGGCGCCAGTCGCGAACGCGCCTGGTTCTGAACCAGGACGAACCGTCACGCATCAGCCGCATGCTCGCCTACTACGAATACGTCAACCGCGCGCAGATCCGGGACATCAGCGGGCTGCGCGAGGCCCTGACCCGGCTGGACGTCATGCAGGCGTCGATCGACGGGGAACTCGAGCGTCTCAACAAACTGAAACAGAAGCAGCAGGAAATCCTCGTGCAACTGCAACAGCAGCGTGCGGAGCGTGCGCAGTTGCTCACCCGTATCACCGCACTGATCGAGGACAGTGAATCCGAACTGGCGGAGATGGAGGCCAACCGCCGCGATCTCGAATCCCTGCTGGAACGCCTGTCGGACGTACTCTCCGACATACCCGAGGAACTGGGCGGCCACACCCCGGTGGCCCAGCTCAAAGGCCATTTACCGATGCCTATCCGCGGACCCGTGCAGCATGCCTTCGGCCAGGGCCGCGGTACCGGGCTGGACTGGCAGGGCTGGCTGATCGCTGCCGACGCGGGCGCCGAAGTCCGCGCGGTCGCCTACGGTCGCGTCGCTTTTGCTGACTGGCTGCGCGGCTATGGCCTGCTGCTGATCATCGACCACGGCGACGGCTACATGACACTCTACGGGCACAACCAGAGCCTGCTGCACGATGCGGGCGAATGGGTCGATGCCGGTGAAGCGATCAGTGTCGTTGGAGACGGCATGGGCGACAGCCAGGGCGTCTATTTCGAGATACGCCGGAACGGCAAGGCACTCGACCCGGCAGCCTGGCTTGCAAGATAGACCGTTAACCGGAAGAATCCCCAACCATGAACCGAATGCTTATCGCGATACCGATTACGCTGGGCCTGATGATTTCGACGCCGGCCTTCGCCCAGGACTCCGCCGAGATCACCTCGGCGGCCGAACAGGAGCAGGTGCAGCTGACGCTGGACGACCTGCGCACGTTCAGCGACGTCTTCAATCAACTGCGCCGGAACTTTGTCGAGCCGGTCGACGACCATACCTTGCTGGATGCGGCAATCCGCGGAATGCTCGCCACCCTCGACCCCCATTCAGCCTACCTTTCGCCGGAGGAATACCAGGCCCTGAACGATTCCTCCCAAGGTCGCTATATCGGCATCGGCGTGCGCCTGATGACAGACGAGCGCAGCATCGTGATCGAAGACGTATTTGCCGGCAGTCCGGCGGAACAGGCGGGGCTGACCCCGGGCGACGCCATCATCGCGGTCGACGAACACCCGGTCGGCGACGGGCCGGCGCAGGAATCCATAGAGCGTCTCGGCGGAGAACCCGGAACCGAATTCGAACTCACCGTGCGCGGCGCCGACGGCGAGGAACGGCGGCACCGCCTGACCCGCGAATACGTGATGACGTCAACCCACGAGTTCCGCTGGCTTGAAAATGACTGGGGCTACTTTCGAATGAACCAGTTTTACAGCGAAAGCGCGACCCAGCTGCACCAAGCCATCGAATCGATTCTTGCCGAAGGCGGTGAATTCCGGGGTGTCGTCATCGACCTCAGAAACAATCCGGGAGGCATTCTGCAGCCGGCGGTGGACATCGCTGACGGCTTCCTCGACCGCGGCATCATCGTGACGACCAGCGGCCGCGCCGGCGTCATGAAAATGTCTTTCGAAGCGCGCGAAGGCCAATGGCTTCCCGGCGTTCCGCTGGTGCTGCTGGTGGACCGGGGCTCGGCGTCCGCGTCGGAAGTGCTGGCCGGCGCCCTGCAGGAAAACGGCCGGGCGCTGATCGTGGGCGAACGCACGTTCGGAAAAGGATCGGTGCAGTCGGTCCTGCCGCTGCGCAACGGCGGCGGCATCAAGCTGACCACCGCCATGTATTTCACGCCATCGGGCCGGTCGATCCAGGCGCGCGGCATCGTGCCGGACGTGGAAACGGCTGGAGTGGATGCAGGCGGCGAAGCGGACGAACGGATTCGCGAATCGGACCTGGACCGGCACCTGGACGAGATGGACTCCGCAGCTGCGGACACCGGGCTGCCGCGGAAATCACAAATGGAATTCGACCTGGATGAAATCCTGGCCGTGCTCGAAAATGCCGGGCTGATGCCGGGTTCAAGCGAAGAATAAGACCCGGGTTCAGCTGGAACTGCGGCCCGGCGGAGACAAGGGAAACGGCGTTACTTTTTCTCCGCTCTCGCGGTCACGAATGAGACACTGGCCGCGTTTTTTCACTTCCTCGACACGCAACACGCTCTGGATGGGCAGGTGCAGAACACTCGCGTGTTCAAACTCCTGGCGCATTTTTTCCTCGGTCGGGTCGACGACCACACCGTCGCTGGTGTCGAAGACCAGGCCCGAGACTTCCAGGAAGCCCCACAAACCGCTGCTCACCACTGCTTCGCTGAAAAGCTCGTAAACCTTGCCGCCGTTCAGGAAAACCACTTTGTAGAGTTTCTTTTCCGCCATGTCGTATCAATTGTTCCGGTTCAACGGGTATTCACTTCAAGAGTGACAGGGCCCGGGCCGCCAGGATGAATCCAATGCCGAATGCAAAGCCGGCCAGGTGGGTCCACCACGCCACTGCTGCATTAGTGGGGTCAAACATCGTGTAAAGCAACTGCAGCGCAAACCAGGACCCGATCACGATCAAGGCCGGAACCCGCGCGAACTGCAGGTACAGACCCAGCGGCAGGTAGAGCCCGATCCTGCGAGACGGAAAAAGCGCCAGGTAAGCGCCGACGACGGCGGACACCGCTCCGCTGGCACCGATGATCGGGGTGGCAAGTTCATACAGTTTCAGGGCGACGAACACGTTGGCCAGCGCGCCGCCGACAAGAAACACCATCAAGGCAGCGAAGTGTCCCAGTCGCTGCTCGATCTTGACCCCGAAGACCCAGAAGTACAGCAGGTTTCCCGCCAGGTGGAGCCAGCTGTCGTGCAGGAACAGCGCGCTAAAAACACTCAACAGGGGCAGGCTCCACCACGTGGAGAGCGGCTGGTGAAGCAGGCGGGACACTTCGACCGCCTGCATGCCGCCCAGGTCGATCAGGGCCTGCTGCAAGAGGGGTGAAACGCTGGCGCAGGCGAGAAAAACAAAGATACAGGCCAGTGACAGCCCGACCGTCACGAACGGAGCGAAT
>JASFSI010000138.1:0-5348 GCA_050114495.1 Lysobacterales bacterium
GGGCATGGCTGACACGGACCGTGTGCTCAGCCTGTCCCTGGGCCCGACCGTGCTGCGTTTTGCCGCCAGCCACGTGGATGACGACCCCGAAGTCCGCGATCTGCTGCGCAGCCTGGACGGCATCCGTGTTCGCATTTACGAGGTCACCGGGGACGTTTCGCGCGTCGCCGGGCGCATGGACCGGATGAGCGCAAAAATGCAGGATGACGGCTGGGAACCCGTGATGCTCGTGCGCGACGAGGGAGAAACCGTTTACATGCTGCTGCGGACCATTGACGGGCGGATTCACGGAATGACGGTCATGGTGATGGACGACCAGTCGGAAGCCGTGATCGTCAACCTGATGGGTGAAATCGAGCCGGAACGCTTCAGCGACGTGATGGTCGCGCTGGATGTCGATGGCGTGGACGAAGTCGAGGTCGCCGGGGCATCGAAACCCGCCGCTGTTGCGGCAGGGGGTTGAACGGCAAAGTCATCCGTTGAAAAAAGGGCGCGCCGGGTACAGACTGACGTTCATGCGAAATGTCCTCCTGGCGCTGGCCGTCCTGATCTGTACCTCCTGCATGGCGCAGGAACCCCACGTCATCCTCAATGGGCAGCGGTTTACCGTTGAGCTGGCGACAACCGTCGAGGCACAGGCGCTCGGCCTGATGTTCCGCGAAGAGCTGGCTGAAGACCACGGCATGCTGTTCATTTTCCCCGTTGAGCGTATGCGCAGCTTCTGGATGAAGAACACGCGCATTCCGCTGGACATTTTCTATTTCGATTCCAACCTGGAACTCGTCAACGTGGTGCAGGACGCACGGCCCTGCAAGACCCGCAGCTGTCCGCCGTACCTGAGCGACCGCCCGGCAAAGTACGTATTGGAACTGAATGCGGGCAAGGCCGCGGAACTGGGCACGCAACCGGGGGATCGGCTCGAATTGCGTATCGATTGAGCCGGGAATCGTTCGGCGCCCGGGGCATGAATGTATCTGAAACAATTTCCTGCTAATCTCCGTTGGGGCCGCACGAATTTCTGGCGGCCTGCTCGACAAACCACTCAGAAACAAAGGAGAGAAAAATGGCCGGCAAATTTGTCGTATTTACCGGAAAGGATGGCAAGCACTACTTTCGCCTGAAAGCAGGAAACGGCGAAGTCATCTTCAACAGCCAGGGCTATGCTTCACGCAAATCCTGCATGAACGGAATCGAGTCCGTACGCAAGAACTCCCAGGACGCGGACCGCTTCGAGGTCCGTGCCGCCAAGGACGGCCGCGCGTACTTCGTGCTCAAGGCGAGCAACGGCCAGGAAGTCGGCCGCAGCCAGATGTACAAATCCGACAGCGGTTGCCGCAACGGCATGAAGTCCGTGGCCAAGAACGCCGCGGACGGGGCAGTCGCAGAAGAGGAATAGGGTATTTGCCCTGAACCCGGCAACGGAGTGAACCCGGGCTTCGACGGACCGGTTCGGCTGGTCCAGGTCAGTGACTGCCACGTTTCCTCCGTGCCGGGTACTCTTTACCGGGGCTTCGATCCGTTCAGCGGCCTGAAAAGGCTGCTGCCGGAGATTCGGGCCTTCGGTGCCGACGCGCTGGTTCTGACCGGCGATATCAGCGAAGACGGCAGTGCGGTTTCGTACTGCCGCGTACATGAACTGCTCCTCGGCCTCGACATCCCGCTCCTGGCCCTGCCCGGCAATCATGATGATCCCGAGGAAATGCGCCGGCACTTCTCATCGGGCCCCTGGGGCGGGCCCTACTTCGAGCGCATCGGCAACTGGCTCATCGCTCTTCTCGATTCGACGATACCCGGCGGCATCAGCGGCGCACTGGATGAGGCGAAGATGGAGGCCCTGGCCGCGGGCCTGGCGGACAGTGATGCACGATACATCCTGTTCGCATTGCACCATCAGCCGATGGCGGTGAAGTCGCGCTGGATCGACCGGTACGCGCTGCAGGGCGGCGATGCGTTTCAGCGCTTCGTGCAGGCTGAGGGCCGTTCCAGGGCGGTCGCCTGGGGACATGTACACCAGGCATTTGAACGGAAAACCGGCGACGTGCTCTGGCTGGGTGCGCCGTCCAGCGCAGCCAACAGCGAGCCGGGACGGGAGAAATTCACACCGGACGCCGCGGGGCCGGCCTGCCGCTGGCTGGTGCTCCAACCCGATGGCCGCATCGAGACCGGGTTGCTGCGGACCCGGCCGGCTTAAATTTCCACCATCTCGAAATCGTCTTTACCCGCGCCGCAGTCGGGGCAGACCCAGTACTCGGGTACGTCTTCCCAGCGCGTGCCGGGCGCGATACCCTCATCCGGCGCTCCGGCCTCTTCGTCGTAGACCCAGGCGCAGATGATGCAAACCCATTTCTTGTAACCGTTGTCGCTCATTTTCCAAATCCTGCTGTGCGAAGGGTGCGTAGTTTGCCACGCCTTTCCCGCTCGATAAACCGCTACAATACTCCTCCTCAATCCAGGCAAAAAAGAGGAAGCACTCGAACCATGAATACCAGTACAGACCTCATCAACCGTGCGCGGATTCATATTCCGGGTGGCGTCAACTCCCCGGTTCGCGCTTTCAACGGAGTTGGCGGCGACCCGGTATTCTTTGAACGGGCCGAGGGTGCCTGCCTCTACGACGTGGATGGGCGGGCCTACATCGATTACGTGGGGTCCTGGGGCCCGATGATTACGGGCCATGCACACCCCGAGATCATTGCCGCGGTAAAGGAAGCCGCAGGTCGCGGGCTGAGTTTCGGCGCGCCCTGCCCGGCCGAGGTCGAAATGGCGGAAAAGATCTGCGCGCTGGTGCCCGGCATGGACCAGGTGCGCATGGTCAATTCCGGAACGGAAGCCACGATGAGCGCGATTCGCGTGGCGCGCGCCGCCACCGGGCGCGACAAGATCATCAAGTTCGAGGGTTGTTACCACGGTCATGCCGACAGCTTCCTGGTCAAGGCGGGCAGCGGCGCGCTGACCCTCGGGGTGCCTACTTCGCCCGGTGTGCCGGCGGCGCTGGCTGATCTGACGCTTACATTGCCTTTCAACGACCTGGCAGCCGTGGCCGCGTGTCTGCAAGCCCACGGTGCGGATGTTGCTGCGGTCATCGTCGAGCCGGTAACCGGAAACATGAACTGCATTCCGCCGTTGCCGGGTTATCTCGAAGGCCTGCGCAAACTGTGTGACGAGCACGGCAGCCTGCTGGTTTTCGACGAGGTCATGACCGGTTTTCGCGTGGCGCTGGGCGGTGCCCAGGGTCTTTACGGCATCACCCCGGACCTCTCGACTTTCGGCAAGGTTATCGGCGGCGGCATGCCGGTCGGCGCCTTCGGTGGAAAGCGGGAGTTCATGGAGTTGGTCGCACCCAGCGGTCCGGTCTACCAGGCTGGCACGCTGTCCGGAAACCCGGTCGCCATGGCGGCCGGACTGGCCAACCTGGAGCTCATTTCCCAGGCGGGATTTTTTGAGAAGCTGGCCGCCCGGACGACGTCACTGCTTACCGGCCTATCCGCTGCCGCGGCGGATGCGGGCGTACCCTTCACGACGACGCAGGTGGGCGGCATGTTCGGTCTGTTTTTCACCGAGGCAGAGCGTATCGTGAATTTCGACCAGGCCGGCAGTTGTGACGTGGAAGCGTTCAGAACGTTCTTCCATGCGATGCTGGATCGCGGCGTCTACCTGGCGCCGTCGGCATTCGAGGCCGGTTTCGTGTCCTCAGCGCACAGCGAGGAGCATATCGGGCAGACCGTCGAGGCCGCGCGGGAGGCTTTTGCTCGGGTACGTTCAGCCGGCGACAGCAGCGGCTGACACGCTGACGCAGCAGTCCCGTGGATAACGGCTGGACACACGATCTGCTCAACTGGCTCCAGGCCAACCCGGCCTGGGGCTCCATCATCGTGCTGCTCGTCGCGTTTTTCGAGTCGCTGGTCCTGGTTGGCATCCTGCTGCCTGGCATGCTGATCCTGTTCGGGATCGGGGCGCTGATCGGCCTGGGTGTGCTTGAAATGACGCCCATCTGGATCGCGGCCAGTATCGGGGCGCTGCTGGGTGATTCGTTTTCCTATTATCTCGGCCGGCGCTACCGGGAGGCGCTGGTGGATGTCTGGCCCTTTTCGCGTTACCCGGGGTTGATCGAGCGCGGTACCGATTTCTTTCATCGTCACGGGGCCAAGAGCGTGATGACCGGCCGGTTCATCGGGCCGTTGAGGCCGGTCATACCGGCGGTGGGCGGCATGATGGGCATGGCGCCCGCCCGCTTTGCAGCCGTCGACCTGCCGGCCTGTGTTCTCTGGGCGCCCGCGTTTCTGTTGCCGGGCGTTCTGTTCGGTACATCCCTCGAAGTGGCCTCGCAGTACACGGGACGCCTGGCCGCCATCCTGATCATTCTGCTGGTCCTGCTGTGGCTGACCTGGTGGGCCATTCGGTCCGTCTACGAGCCTTTGGCGAGCCGCTCGGCGCGCTGGGTGCGCCATGCGATCCGCTGGAACCGCCGGCACCCGGTGCTCGGGCGGATAACCGGCCCCCTGATCGATCCGTCGCGGCCGGAAGCCGTCTCGGTGGCGATGACCGGAATCCTGCTGGTACTCGTTATCTGGGCGTTTCTGATGCTGCTGTTCCTGTCGCCGTTTTCGGCCCAGCCCGAGTCGCTGGACCTCGCGGTACGCGAACTGGCTCTGTCGCTCAGGAACCACCTGGCCGATCCCGTGATGGTCGCGCTTTCCCAGCTGTCACGCTGGCAGGTTTCGGTATTTTCCGCCCTGGCGCTGCTGTTGTGGCTGCTGGGCGCGGGGCGGATCCAGGCGGCCCAGCACTGGCTGGTCGCGATGGCCGGCGGCGCCCTGCTTCACCTGATTCTCTCCTGGGGTTTGCGCCGGGCGCCCGAAGTGCTCGAACTCCAGGGAGAAGTCCTGGGCAGCCCGAGCGCGGCCATGGGCATGGTTACCGTCGTATTGACGTTCTTCGCGGTCATGGAGGCAGGTGAATTGCGGCGCAGGCACCGGCAGTGGCCTTACCTGTCCGCGGCGGTGCTGATACTCCTGCTGGGCACGGCGCGTCTCTACCTCGGGTTGGAATGGATGAGCGGAGCCCTGGTCGGCATCGTGTCCGGCCTGGCCTGGGTCGCGGTTGTAGGATTCGCCTATCGCCAGCGCGCTACCCGTCATTTTTCCGGCGGCATGGCCAGCCTGGTTTTTTACGGGGCATTCACCGCGCTGTTTTTTTGGCAGGTCAACGAGCACGCAAAGACTGACACCGATGCGCTGCAATCCACCACCGTGCTGCGCGAGATCAGCGCCGAGGGTTGGTGGCAAAGTGAATGGCGCTCACTGCCATCGGAGCGTTCCCGTGTGTCGTCCATTGCGGAGGTTCGTTTC
>JASFSI010000139.1:0-5341 GCA_050114495.1 Lysobacterales bacterium
TGAAAAACAGCCCGATCGCCGGTCATTTCGTGCCGATCACCGTGATATCCAGCCTGCGCCGGTGCGGTCGCCTGCGGTGCTCCCACAGGTAAACGCCCTGCCACGTTCCCAGGGCAAGTCGGCCGCTGCGCACCGGAAGGGTCAGTTCGTTCGCCGTCAGAACCGAGCGGATATGCGCAGGCATGTCATCCGGCCCTTCGGCCGAATGCAGGTACGAGGGGTCCCCATCCGGCGCCAGGCGGCTGATGAAGTTTTCGAGATCTGCCCGCACGTCCGGGTCCGCATTCTCGGTAATCAGCAGCGACGCACTGGTGTGCCGAAGAAACACGTTACAGATTCCGGCTTCAACGCCACTGCGCAGAACGATGTCCTGCAGTTCACCGGAGATGTCCCGAAAGCCCCGCCCTGCGGTCTGGATGACAAAATCTTCCTTGGTGCCCGCCATCAGGGATTCAGACGCTGCCGGGTCCAGTGCCCGTCCTGCACCGTGTAGACAAAACGGTCGTGAAGACGGAATTCCCGCTGGGTCCAGAACTCGATGGACTCGGGACGCAGTGCGAACCCGGTCCAGTGCGGCGGACGCGGTACTTCCCGTCCTTCGTACTCCGCTTCCAGGTCCCGGACTCTTGCGAGTAGCGCTTCGCGGCTTTCCAGCGGCGCGGACTGGTCGGAGGCCCAGGCCCCTATCTGGCTGCCGCGGTCACGGGTGGAAAAGTAGGCATCGGCTTCCTCGTCGCTGACGCGGGACACCGTGCCGACAATCTGCACCTGGCAGCCGCTGGCTTTCCACAGGAATGTCGCGGCGGCGCGCGGACAAAGCGCCATCTGCCGGCCCTTGGTGCTGTTGGTATTGGTAAAAAAAACGAAACCGTTCTCATCGAGGGCCTTGAGCAGAACGGTGCGCGACGTGACCCGGCCCTTGCAATCACTCGTGGCCAGGACCATCGCGGTCGGCTCCTGCTCACCGCATACGCGTGCGTCCTTGAAGAAGCGGTTGAACTCGGAAATGATTTCCTCGCTCAGCAACAAGGAATCACTCACTTTTCGCGTCACTCGACTCGGCTGCAGCGGCCCGTTGTTTCTCCTCGGCATCGCGGGCGCGCTTCGCCTTGGCCTGGGGAAGGGAGCGCAACCATATGAGCCAGACCACCAGGGCATCCATGATGATCAAGGCCTGCCAGAGGTAGAGGTGGAACCATTCGAACGCAACCTGGTTCCACTGGCCCATGTAAAACAGGCTGACGATACGCACCAGGTTGAGCCCCTGGATGGCAATGAATCCGATGACGAATCCGATGATCTTGTTTTTAAACGGCGCAGGAAATGCGAAGATCGCTGCAAACAGGATAATCAGGGCTTCCACGCCGTTGCAGCCACGCTCGATGCGCACACCAAACCCGGTCGTGCGGTCACGGATGACGTTGGAAACCGCCATGACATTGTCATCGAAAAACTGGACGATCCACGCACTGACATCGGCAATGGCCGAGGTAAACGGCAGGATGACGTGCGTTTCGACCGGCTGTAGAATTTCCAGCGTAAACAGACCGACCAGGTAGACAGTAAACAAGATAAAAAAGCGGATCATGGGACTCAGCCGAGGGAACAACCCGAAGATCGGGCAATATTACCCAAGTTCGAAGCCGGTTGCACGCGGCACGGGCGGTCATGGTCCGGCCTGAACGAAACATCTACCTGATCGGCCCGATGGGCTCGGGAAAAACTTCGATAGGAAGCCGCGTAGCCCGAATCCTGGGCATGCAGTTCATCGATTGCGATCATGAACTCGAAGAGCAAACCGGCGCCAGCGTCAGCCTGATATTCGATATCGAGGGAGAAGAGGGATTCCGGGCACGGGAAACCCGGCTGCTGCAAGACCTCACGGCGCGTTCCGGCTTGCTGGTGGCAACGGGTGGAGGCGCCATCCTGCGCAAGGAAAACCGCAAAATGCTGGGCAGCACCGGTCTCGTGGTCTACCTGGAGACCCCGGTCGAGCAGCAGCTGCGAAGACTGAGCCGTGACCGCTCGCGACCCCTGCTGCAGACCGGCGACCGGCGTAAAAAACTCGAACGCCTCGCTGCAGAACGCAATCCGCTTTACCGTGAAATCGCGGATATCGAGTTCCCCGCGCGTAACCGCGGTCTTGGAACGGTCGCGGCGGAACTCGCCCGCGAAATAGAAAATTACGGAAACAGCGAATGAAAACGATCACGATCGATTTGCCCTCCAGGAACTACCCGGTATATCTCGGCAGAGGTTTGTTGCCCCGCAGTGAACTGTGGAAGCCGCACCTGGGTGACGGAAAGATCCTGATCGTGAGTAACGAGACCGTGGCGCCGCTTTACCTCGACACGCTCATGCAAGCCCTGGAAGGAAGGAACCCCGGGATTCACGTCATTCCGGATGGTGAGCGCTTCAAGACCTTTGAGACCTGGCGCGGTATCCTCGATCGCCTCGTGGCAATCGAAGCCCGTCGTGACGCAACGCTGATCGCGCTTGGCGGCGGCGTGGTCGGTGACATCACCGGGTATGCCGCAGCCAGTTACATGCGCGGCATTCGATTCCTGCAATCACCGACGACTCTGCTGGCGCAGGTCGATGCATCCGTCGGCGGCAAGACCGGCATCAACCACGAGCGTGGCAAAAACCTGGTTGGCGCCTTTCACCAGCCCGCAGCCGTCATCATCGACTCCGCCACCCTGGATACACTGGAAAAGCGTGAATTCAACGCGGGGCTCGCTGAAGTCGTCAAGTACGGTGCGATCTTCGATGCGCCGTTTTTTCAATGGCTCGAGGAAAACGCCGCTGCCATTGTCGCACGCGATCCGACCGCAATCGATTTCCTCATCGAACGGTCCGTGGAGGCCAAGGCCGATATCGTGCGCAAAGACGAGAAAGAGGCCGGGATCCGGGCGCTGCTCAATTTCGGGCACAGTTTTGGACACGCACTCGAGTCCGAGACGGCTTACTCGAAATACCTGCACGGAGAAGCGGTCGCCATCGGCATGGTAACGGCCGCACGGCTGAGCGAAAACCGCGGACTGTGCCCCGCCGGCACGAAAGAACGGTTATCATCGCTGCTGCGGCAATTCGACCTGCCGGTAAACATCCCGCCGGATGTTTCTCCCGGGAGGCTGCAGTCAGCGCTCTCCCTGGACAAGAAAGCGGTTGCCGGCGGATTGCGGCTTGTGCTGCTCGAAGAAATGGGCCGGGCAATAATCGACCGGACCAGTTCACCCGCGAAAATCGCCGCTGCGATTGAGCAGGGCCTGGCCTGATTTCGACCCGGCCCTGTCAGTACTGAATAGGACAACGATCGATGGAACTAAAGAACGACCTTCTGCTGCGGGCGCTGCTGCGTCAACCGGTCGAGCGCACGCCCGTATGGATCATGCGGCAAGCCGGACGCTACCTGCCCGAGTACATGAAAACCCGGGGCGAGGCCGGCAGCTTCATGACGCTCTGCCAGACACCCGAACTGGCCTGCGAAGTAACGCTTCAGCCGCTGCGGCGATACCCGCTCGACGCAGCCATCATATTTTCGGACATCCTGACCATTCCGGACGCAATGGGCCTGGGGCTTTACTTTGTAAGCGGCGAAGGACCCAAATTCGAACGGCCGCTGTCCTCGCGGGCCGATATCGAGAACCTGCCCCGGCCCGATGTTTCGGACTCTCTGCGTTATGTCACCGACGCGATCTCCCTGACGCGCCGTGCGATCGACGGCGCGGTTCCCCTGCTCGGCTTCAGCGGCAGTCCCTGGACGCTCGCCACCTACATGATCGAGGGCGGCTCCAGCAAGACCTTTGGAAAAGCCAAGAAACTGCTGTACCAGGACCCGGCCACGGCACACCTGCTGCTGGAAAAACTGGCCGATACGGTTACCGACTACCTCAACGCGCAAATCGCCGCCGGCGCCCAGGGTGTGCAGATTTTCGACACCTGGGGCGGTGCGCTGTCTTTTGCAGCTTACCGGGAGTTCTCACTGCGCTACATGGAACGTATCGTTGCCGGGCTGAACCGCGAGCATGAAGGCCGCCGGGTGCCGGTGATCCTGTTCAGCAAGGGCTGCAATACGCAACTCGAAGCGCTGGCCGCGAGCGGTTGCGACGCGCTCGGTGTCGACTGGACCATCAGCCTGGCCGAAGCGAGACGCCGGGTCGGCGACCGGGTCGCTTTGCAGGGCAACCTCGATCCCTCCATTCTGCTGGCCGCACCGGAGGTCATTCGCCGGGCGGCGCGCGATACGCTCGAGGATTTCGGTCCGGGAGCCGGTCACGTGTTCAACCTCGGACACGGCATCACGCCGGACGTCGATCCGGACAACCTGGCCGCCCTGATCGAGGCCGTAGGCGAATTCAGCGTCGACTATCACCGCGGTTGACGGCGGACCAGCGACAGCTGAGCACCAGCGTAAACAGCGCCCGTTCAAGAGCCGACGGCAAAACCGGCGGTTCGAGCATGACCCGACCGCCGTTCCTGTCACCGGGATTTTCAAGGATGAGACCCGACCGGGTTCCCGCGTCCGCCATTGCGGCCGGCCTGATGACGATTTGAATCGCGTTCGTGCCGGACCGCGCCGGGTCCCTGGCTTCACGCCGTCCGACACCCAGCCGTTCGAGCGTACTGCCGACACACCTCGCCAGGCCCGGGTCGAGCGCCAACTCACAAGACACCCCGGCAAGGGTCACCGGTCTCGACCGCGAATGTCGCTCACCCAGCACTCCCGGAAGCCGTATTCTGAATTCCGACCCCGACGCGCCGCCGGCAGCACAATCGATATCTCCTCCGAGGCGGGTCGCAATGTGACGACACACGGAAAGCCCGATCCCGAGTCCGGGGTGCGCTCCGCTTCCGGATCCACGCTCCCGGATCCCGAAAATCCGCTCGCGCTCGTCTTCCTGAACACCCGGACCGTCATCGCTGACGGACAGCAGCAGGGTATCGGCCCGGGCGGCTTTCGCGGACACCATGACGTCACCGGACCCGGCGAATTTCAAGGCGTTGCCCAGCAGGTTGTCCAGCATTTGCCTCAGCGGCCCCGGGGCACCGCGCCAGACCTCGGGCAGGTTGGGATCGATACACAGCAGCAGCCTGAGGCCGCGTGCGCGCGCCGCCGGCGTGTGAGCCGCCACGACGCTTTCGAGAAACCGCGGGCCGTTGAAACGACCGGCCGTGGCATCCGGAACACCATCTTCAACTGCATGAACGCCGCCCTCCCGCAGCAGGAACGCCATCTGATCGGCCGAGGCCTCGAGGGCGTCCAGCCATTGTTCCTGTCGCCGGTCGAGGCCGGAGTCGCGCAACAAGCGGGTCATGCCCTGAAAACCGTTGAGTACGT
>JASFSI010000140.1:0-5340 GCA_050114495.1 Lysobacterales bacterium
GATCGGGGCTCCGCCCACCGTGCCGGGAATCAGGGCCAGGTTTTCCAGTCCGTGCAGATTCGATTCAAGCGCCCAGGTAACCAGTTCGTGCCAGCCGACACCGGCCCCGATGTCTACCGTGGCGCGCTCTCCTTCTTCGGCGGTGATATCGATGCCGGCCAGGCGGACCAGGTAAACCGTGCCGGGTACGTTCGACAGGAACACCACGTTGCTGCCGCCGCCCAGCACGAAATCGCGGTCCGGGTCGAAGCCGGGCAGCATCAGCACGTCTTCCTCGGTTTCGACTTCCACCAGGCTGGAAGCGGTCGTCTCCAGTCCGAGCGTGTTCAGCTTTTCCAGGGAAGGGGCGTGGGTGACTTTCATGCCGCGCGGTGAGCGGCGATGGCGCGCAGGCATTCGCCGACCAGGTCCGGCCCCCGGTAGATCATGCCGGTGTAGAACTGCACCAGGTCGGCGCCGAGTTCCAGCTTGGCGACGGCGTCTTCGCCGCGCGTGATACCGCCCACGCCGATCATTGCGATGTCCTGTGGCAGGGCCTTGCGCAGCGCAGCGAGGACCGCGTCCGCTTTGTCGCGCAGCGGAGCGCCGGACAGCCCGCCGCTTTCATTCCCGTGCTTGAGGCCGGCCACGGCGTCGCGGTCGATCGTCGTGTTGGTCGCGATGACCGCGTCCATGCCATGGTGCGTGACGACCTGGGCGATGACCTCGATGGCGCCGTCTTCCAGGTCCGGGGCCACCTTGAGCGCCATCGGCACACGCCGGCCATGCTCGTCCGCGAGTTGCGCCCGCCGCGCCGCCAGCGCGCCGAGAAGGGCCTCGAGTTCGTCCTCGCCCTGCAGGTCGCGCAGGTTCTTCGTGTTCGGTGATGAAATATTGACCGTGACGTAGTCGGCGAAGGGATAGACTTTTTCGAGGCAGACGAGGTAATCGTCGGCCGCGTTCTCGATCGGGGTGTCGAAATTCTTGCCGATGTTGATCCCGAGTACACCCTTGAAGCGATGCCGCCGTACCTTGCGAACGAGGTAATCGACGCCCTTGTTGTTGAAACCCAGCCGGTTGATCAGGCCTTCCGCCTCGGTCAGGCGGAACACGCGCGGCTTGGGGTTGCCGGGCTGCGGCCGGGGGGTTACCGTCCCGACCTCCACGAAACCGAAGCCCAGGTCACCCAGGGCTTCGAAACAGTCCGCGTTCTTGTCCAGCCCGGGCGCCACGCCCACCGGGTTGGGGAACTCCAGGCCCATGCACTGCACGGGCTGGTTCTTCTCTTTGCACAGGAGTTTCGTGGCGCCGGACCAGTGGCCCAGTTTCAGCGCCTCCAGCGTCAGCTCGTGCGCCGTCTCGGGATCGACGGCAAACAGCGCTTTGCGTACTAAACCGTACAGCATGCGGCCGGCCCGGATATTCAGGCTCAAAGGTCGAACTTGATGCCCTGGGCCAGCGGAAGGTCCGTGCCCCAGTTGATCGTGTTCGTCTGCCGGCGCATGTAGGCCTTCCAGGCATCGGAGCCGGACTCGCGTCCGCCGCCGGTCTCCTTCTCGCCGCCGAATGCGCCGCCGATCTCCGCACCCGAGGTGCCGATGTTCACGTTGGCGATGCCGCAATCCGAACCGACCGAGGACAGGAATTTCTCGGAGTTGCGCACATCGGTGGTGAAGATCGCCGAGGACAGCCCTTGCGGCACGTCGTTGTGCATGCGGATGGCGTCATCGATGCCGTTGTAGGCGATCACGTACAGGATCGGTACGAAGGTCTCGGTCTGCACGATCTCCCACTCGTTGCGCGCCTTGACGATGGTCGGCTCGACGAAAGAACCCGGGCGGTCGACGCGTTTGCCGCCGGTCAGGACTTCACCGCCGACCTCGCGGATCTTCTCCATGGCCTTTTCAAAATCGCGCACGCCGGATTCGTCGATCAACGGGCCCATCAGGGTGTTTTCGTCCAGCGGATCGCCAATTCGTACTTGTTGATAGGCGTCGACCAGCTGAGCGGTCACCTGGTCCATCATCGATTCGGGTACGAACAGGCGGCGCGTGCTCGTGCAGCGCTGCCCGGCCGTGCCGACGGCGCCGAAGACGATGGCCGGGATCGCCATTTTCAGATCGGCGGTTTCGTCCAGGATGATCGCGTTGTTGCCGCCCAGTTCGAGAATGGACTTGCCGAAGCGCTCGGCGACGCGTTTGCCGACATCGCGCCCGACCCAGGTCGAACCCGTGAAGGAAATCAGCCGCACGCGGTCGTCTTCGACGAAACGGTTGGCCAGGGCGTGCCCCTTGGCGGCGAAACTCATGAAAATCGGCGGGAATCCGCCTGCGGCCAGGGCCTCGTTG
Organism: Lysobacterales bacterium; assembly: GCA_050114495.1. Lineage (GTDB taxonomy): Bacteria > Pseudomonadota > Gammaproteobacteria > Xanthomonadales > SZUA-36 > JABDPF01. The sequence continues at coordinate 2,328 of JASFSI010000140.1, forward strand.
CAGATCTTCTGCACCGCGACCGCGCACAGCGGCACCTTGGACGAGGCTTTCCAGACGGTGACATTGCCGCAGATGGCCGAGATGAACGCGTTCCAGGCCCAGACAGCGACCGGGAAATTGAACGCGGAGATCACGCCGACGATGCCCAGCGGGTGCCACTGCTCGTACATACGGTGCTGGGCGCGCTCGGAGTGCATCGTCAGGCCGTACAGCATGCGGGACTGGCCGATCGCGAAATCGCCGATGTCGATCATCTCCTGCACTTCGCCGTCGCCCTCGGCCTTGATTTTGCCCATTTCAAGCGCGACCAGGCTGCCCAGCGCGTCCTTGTTGCGGCGCAGGGCCTCGGTGCACAGGCGCACGGCTTCGCCGCGCTTCGGCGCCGGAACGGCGCGCCATTCTTCAAACACGGCCTGTGCCCTTTTCATCATGTGTTCGTAGTCGGCCTCGGATGCGCCGTAGACGCTGGCGATAAGCTCGCCATTGGCCGGGTTAAAGGATTCGAGGACGCCCTCGTCGGTGGTTTGGGACCATTCTTCCAGACCGTAGCAAGCCCCGGGATTGAACTCCTCGACGCCGAGTTTCTTTAGAAATTCCATGGTGATCTTATGCCTTTTAGAGAGGTTTTGAGAGTGAAACTGCGTACAGACGCGTATTATCGCAAAGCGGCTGTCGCCTTGCACCACGATCGTGGATGAAAAAAAAGAGGCGATGAGCGGAACTCCCCCGTCGGCACCCTGTCATACGGCACAGTAGCGCAATCGACCGTGATATGCTCAAGGGAGGAAGCCGGCCACATGGCGGCAATCGTACAACTCAGAAAAGCCCGGCCTGACCGGGAAACGGAATCCACGCCGCCAGTCCCCACCGGGCCCAGCGGCGCAGAGTCGTTGGAGCGCGCGCCCATGAGCGAGGCACAAGTCGATCAACTGCTGGTCGAGCGGGTACAAAAAGGCGACAGTCGGGCCTTTGACCTGCTCATCAACAAGTACCAGCACCGGATCGTCAGCCTGGTGTCCCGTTACGTCAACGACCCCGCTGACGCAATGGACGTGGCGCAGGAAGCGTTTATCAAGGCCTACCGCGCCATCGACCGCTTTCGCGGTGACAGCGCCTTTTACACCTGGCTCTACCGTATCGCGATCAACACCGCCAAGAACTGGCTGGTGGCGCGCAAGCGCCGGCCGCCTGCGACCGATATCGATGCCGCAGACGCCGAGCAGTACGGGATGGACAGCCCGCTCAAGGAGCGCGGCACGCCGGAGAACGAACTGCTGCGCGCGGAGATCGAAAACACCGTTTTCGACACCATCGCGGATCTGCCGGACGACCTGCGGACCGCGATCATGCTGCGCGAAATGGAAGGCATGAGCTACGAAGATATCGCGTTGTCGATGGATTGTCCCATCGGCACCGTGCGGTCCCGCATTTTCAGGGCCCGCGAAGCAATAGATGAGAAACTGAAACCCCTGCTGGACAGGGAATGAATACCGGAGCGCCGGCACAGAGCCATGAGTAAAGAAACCCGAGAAATCATCTCCAGTCTGATGGACGGCGAAGTCAGCCGCGAAGCCAGCCGCTTCCTGGTTCGACGGATCGGTTCGGACGAAGAACTGCACGCCACCTGGGCGCGTTACCACGTGGTGCGCGATTGCCTGCGCAACCGCGGCGAGGTCTACGCCCGCAGCGACCTGAGTGTTCGAGTGCGCAACGCGATTGCCGATGAAGAACGTCCGCGCGGGCGCGCTTGGCAGGCGCGGCGCTGGCTGAAGCCACTGGGCGGAGCGGGAATCGCCGCATCCGTCGCCTTGCTGGCGGTGCTTGCGGTCAACCCGGGCGGCGCGCCGCCGGACAATCCGTCCGAGGGCCTGGTTGATCAGAACGTAAGCCAGCCCTTCAGCAGTCCGCAGGGCATACCGGTCACGCCGGTCGTCAGCCGGACCGTTTCAACCAACCGGATGGGGCCGTACCTGTTGCGCCATTACCAGGTTGCCGGTGCGGGGCAGGGCCGGGCCATCGTCGGTTTCGTTCCGGTCATGGTCAGTAACCAGCGTCCTGATACGGCCGAACCGGAGGCCGTAAAGCAAGACGAAGACAGCACCGTCGATTCCCAATGAGGCGCTTCGCGGCTCTCACGGTCTGCGCCGGCTTCGGCATGCTCCTGGCAGCCTCGGCGCGCGCCGGGGAACTGGCGGTCGACTGGCTCGACAGGATGTCGGTCGCGATGAACCAGATGTCCTACCAGGGAACCTTCGTCTACCAGCAGGAAGACCGGATGGAGACGATGCGCATCACGCACGTCTCCGACGAAAACGGGGTCCGTGAGCGACTGGTCTCGCTGTCCGGCGGCGGCGGCGAAATGCTGCGCGACGCCAACGGTGTCAGTTGGGTCCTGGGCGACGGTGCTTCGGTCATGACGGATGGATCCTTTCAGCGGCCATTGTTTCCATTGATGCCCGCGGACCAGGAAAACCTTGCGGCTCACTCCTACGAAGTCGGCTTTGCCGGCAAGTCATTGGTCGCCGGACACCTGGCGCGCAAGATCAGGGTCGAACCCCGTGACCACTATCGCTACGGTTACGCGCTCTGGCTCGAGGCGCATTCGGGCCTGCTCCTGAAGTGGGAACTGCTGGATTCGGACCGTAAACCGCTGGCGCGCCTGATGTTCACGGAAATCAGCCTGGGCTCGGAAGTCGACCCCGGTGAATTGAAACCGGCCCGCGAACTGGATCGTTACCAGGCGGTCGATACCGGCCTGCCGGCCGGGGGCTCTGCGATTTCCGTGAAGCCGCGCTGGGCGCCCGTGAACCTTCCGCCGGGTTTCGAACTGACGGCGCATCGTTTCCAGGATGGTGAAGAGGGCGACGGCGGAGAGTATGAGCACCTGGTGTACAGCGACGGCCTGGCCGCGGTTTCTGTGTATATCGAGGACCCTGCCAGCAACGCCGATCGCCCGGAACGCCTGGAGCGGCATGGAACCACCCATGCATTGACGAAATCCACAGGTGGCCGG